>NZ_JAHCMY010000010.1:0-100376 GCF_018449405.1 Litoribacter ruber | reverse complement strand
GGAACCTGATTGAACTTGACCAGCAGGCCGGCCAGCAGCAGGCCCCGAAGGGCAATGGAAACGGAAAGGGAGGCAATAATGGCCAAGGTAACGGCAAGGCCAATGCGCCGGGGCAGAACAAAGGAGGAGAGACTGGAAGTTTAGCGCTTTCGACTGATGATATCAATTACAGGTATGATGCGGTAGGAAAACTGATATCTGATGAGAAAGAAGGTATCACCAATATAGAATGGAATCCTTACGGTAAAATCAGATCCGTGAGCAAGACAGATGGGACTAAGTTGGAATTCAGGTATGACGCCGCAGGGCAGCGTATTGAAAAGAAGGTAGGGGAATCGGTTCAGAGGTATGTGAGGGATGCGTCAGGCAATCCGATGGCAATTTATGAGGTGGATTCTTTGACGGAGCAGTCGATATACGGCAGTTCAAGATTGGGTATTCAGGTGGCCAGTTCACAGCAAGGATATAGGAACCTGGGAGGAAAGCGGTATGAGCTAAGCAATCATTTAGGCAATGTATTAGCAGTGGTTTCAGACAACATCCACCAATCTTCAGATAGCACGTGGGCTGAAATTATCAATCTGACTGATTATTACCCATTCGGGTTAGCCATGGAGGGGAGAGCTTACCAAGACTCCTTATCTTATAGATACGGGTTCAATGGGAAAGAAAATGATTCAGAGACGGGTACGCAGGATTATGGGTTTAGGATTTATGATCCGAAGATTGCGAAGTTTTTGAGTGTGGATCCTTTGACTAAATCTTACCCGATGTTGACACCGTACCAGTTCGCATCAAATAGGCCGATTGATGGGATTGATTTGGATGGGTTGGAATATTGGAATTCAACAAGTATATATTCAGAAGGTATAAATGTGGCCGTGGGAAATTTTTATGGATTTAATTTGGGTATTTCAAACGGTACTGCCTGGGATATGATTGGTAAAACCCAATTTAAAACCTATACTGCCGTATGGCCTGGTAACCAAAATTTAAGTGAAAGTAGTACAAATCCTAAAATTATTGGAGGAGCAGAAATAGGTATTGATGGAGGTTTCAACTTTGCATACAAGAAACCGACATTCTCAAAAGCAATGGAGGCTATAGGCATGTCAATGAGTACAGTAAGTGCTAAATGGGGGCTAGGAGGAAGTGTGCAGTTTGGGAAAAATTTGTTTGGAATTAGAGTGGGGTATGGTATAGGAGGAAGTTTTAAAAGTGGAGACCAATCTGTGGTTTTTGAATCTATTTCTATTTCAAATTCAGAAGCTAGTAAAATAAGACTAGGTGAAGATTGGATATTAAGTGAACCATCATTTTACAGAAACAGCCAAGAAGGCAGTATAAGGGCCGAAAGCCAAATTATTATTGATGGAAAAGGAAGTGGGATTAAGGTTTATAGTAATGCTGTTGAGTCAGTTAATGATTCTGGCAGTTTGGAATATAAACCAGATGGAATTTGGAAGTCTAGATCGTATTTTGAAAAAGAAAAGGAGTATAAATAATAACTTTCATAGATATGACATTTAATTTTAAAAGATTTTTAATTTCAATAATAGTAATTTCAATAATTGTTCCAGTCATATGGTATGGGTATGTAGGATATTGGCAGCTTAAAACCAAACGATTATATGTAAAGGCAAATTCAGAATATGAAGTAATGTATGGTTACCATACTAAAATAAATAAAATTGATCAGACTTTGATTGGGAGGAGTAGAGAAGATGGTAGAAAGTTGGTACATTATTATTCCAAATTAAATGAATTAAAGTTCGTTAAAAGGGATACAATCGTTTATAATGGAGATACTTTGTATAAAGATCCGATTTCAGTCCCTGTTCCAATCAATTATGTAGGAGTAAAAACAAGAATATATGTTTCTTCGGATGAAAAATTTAAGGAGGTTGTTAAAGGTTACGTGTTTAATGTTGAATGCTGGGGTTATTTTGTTGCTTATATTCCATCAATTAATATCCATGAAACAGAACCTTCTGAAGAGCAATATATTGATTTTATGAAATATGTAGACCAACTTCCAAAATCCAATAGTAACAGATTTGGTTCATTAAGTCCTTACGGTTTTTATTGTAATTAAGCAGATAACATTTATTTGACTAATGAAAGTGTCTTCCTTCATGAAAAACGTCATTAGGTTTGAGCTGGACCGCCATGATCGAGAAGGACCGGCAGGATACGGTGATTACGTTATATAGCTATGATGAACATGAGGACCGAGCGTTAAAAATTGCTCCGGTGGCCCCGAAAGCTTTCGGGGTTAGCGAGGAGCCTGTCCCGAGAAGCATTTGCGGATCGGGAGGCCAGGTTGCAGGGGAGGAAAGGGTTTACTTCAAAAGATCCCGTGACTGGCCCCTAAGCGTACGGAATATGTATATGATTTGGTGAGTGGGAATGTGAACTTTGTGATGTACCAGAATGGGGATTTGACTATAACTCACCACAGATGTCACAGATTCACACAGAGATAAAAATTAATAAAGAAGTCAAATACACACCTGCCTCGGCAGGATTTGTCCCACATATATTGGATGGATTCCTCTGAGGTGAAGTTTGGATGTGAATATACCGGGTGATGGTGATCCTGGTGCAGATGGAGTCAACGGCCTGAGGACAGGTAAGGATGCCTTTGCCTTTACTTTGGGGTATAATGCGGATGATTAATGAATAAGCAAATTAGGTTAAGCCGATTGCTTTATATGGTGGATTAAGAACACCTTCTAGAAGAATTGCAAATCCTTTTTATCCCGACCGCTGCGCTTATCGGGACCACTGAAAATGGTGGTCTGGCTTCGGAATTGCAAATTCCGAAGAGCAGGAGAGTGGGTTTATAAACTCCATAGTTTATAACGTTATCCCGAACACTTGACATTCACGGCTTGGTTGATAGGTTTAAGGTCCTTCAGGGAATAGCTGCGCTATATTCCCTGAAGGACTGATTAATGGATTAAGGAGTGGAAGTACCTTACGTTAATCCCNAGTGGGTTTATAAACTCCATAGTTTATAACGTTATCCCGAACACTTGACATTCACGGCTTGGTTGATAGGTTTAAGGTCCTTCAGGGAATAGCTGCGCTATATTCCCTGAAGGACTGATTAATGGATTAAGGAGTGGAAGTACCTTACGTTAATCCCTTAATCCATTCAACCCTTAAACCTATTTCATAGATCCCCGCAGGGATGATTGGGAAATAATCTTCTAACCTACGTAGTTTAGAAGGTTATTCGGCCTGCGGCCTGGTTTAGGGGTTTAGAAACCGCGGAGCGGCGAGGAGGATGAGGCGTGGGCTCACGCAAGCCCATAATGTTTATATATTGGCTCCACCAATTATTTTTTTGAGCGTGGTCCCTGAGTGAAGGCGATGGGAAGCCGAAGGGGGCGTCTTCCAAATACAATCTTCTTGAGTTAAAGCAATCATTAATTTTTTAAATATATCGTTTAAAGACTGTAAAGGGTGATTATGTATAAAAATAAGTAAAAAATTACTTAAAAATTTGATATTAATCCATGTAAACGTAATTTAGCAGTAGTTATTGTTTAAAAATTCATATAGCTGCTTAAATTATTGTTTTTACTTGATAGATATGATTGATATTTTGAAATCTAAGAAGGGTGGTTTTATTTTTTTCCTGTCTCTTGCCCTGTGGTCCTGTGAAGAGGATTTTGAATTGCTTAGACCATCAGTTGAAACCCAAGAAGTAACTGATGTTACCCATGAGTCCGCGTTATCTGGTGTCATTATCCTAGATGATGGGGGAGACCCTATTCAGCAAAAGGGATTAGCCTGGGGAATAAGTTCTCCTCCTACCATTGAAGATAACCAAACCCTGTTGGAGGGCGATAACATGGAGGCTAGTCTTACGGGGCTTCAGCCTGGTACCAATTATTTTGTAAGGGCTTTTGCTAGAAACAGTGTGGACATCAGCTATGGTAGGGAGTATGAATTTAAAACTTCATCAACCTATCCTCGAGTAGCGTTACTTCAAATTGAAAACATAACCGTCAATTCGGCCAGGGTTAATGCCGAAATGGAAAGCTATGGAGGATCCGAAGTGGCAGAGAAAGGGTTTTGCTGGGGACGGAGTAGCGAGCCTACCCTAGAGGATGGGCATGTCATTTTTGCTGAAGGGGAAGAATTTAATCAGACCCTCTCAGGACTTGAGCCGGATACTCAGTACTTCGTCAGAGCTTTTGCCAGAAATGAAGTTGGCTTGTCATATAGCGAAGAATATGACTTTTATACTAAAGATAGGCTACCTGAAGCCCCGGCTCTGCCTGGCAAGACGGCGTTCCCTTCAAAACGGTAAAGGGACTGATTGTAAACTAGTTATTAAATGATTTTTGGAATATGAAGAGATTTCTACTTTTTGCTGTTTTTATATTGATCAGTTTGCAGGCAGAAGCCCAACGGATTACCTCAAGGGGCGGACCTGTTTATTTTATTGATGATGAGAATCAACTTTGGGGATGGGGTGGTACAGGCTTGGCGAGTGGGAAAGGGGATGGGGATGTTCCTGAACTTTTAAATTTAGATATAGAAATAGAAAAGATTTATGCCAGCCCGGATGCCACCCTCGCCATTGATGTGAATGGTGATGTTTGGGGCTGGGGGACGAACTATTTTGGAAAATTGGGGATAGGTGAAGAAGCAACAGCTTCTACGCCGACCCAAGTAAAGTTTCCTGCAAAAATTAAGGAAATTAATTTTCTTCAAAATACAGCAATTGCTTTAACTATTGATGGAAAAATTTGGGGTTGGGGAAGCAACCAAAATAATAGATTGAATTTGGGGGAAATCAGCATTCAAAGAACACCCGTGGAGATTTTTCCTGAAACAAGTTGGAAATCAGTTAAATTAAGTTCATCTGGCTTCGCTGGAGTTCGAGAAGATGGTACGTTGTGGGCTTTTAACCGGATTATTCAAGAAGACGGAGGGTGGGAACCAGGTCAATCATTAAAAGCTGTTAATCTTGAGAATGATTGGAAGGTGGCTTATGATTTAAGTGCCAGCTTTGCGATGAAAGAAGATGGCAGCATGTGGAGTTGGGATCGCTTAAGAACCGCTTTGGAGGGCTTAGATCCTCTCTTACCAGAGAAAAAATTCAGTTCTTTCAACTATTCGGGTAGATACTCATTGATTGACGAGGAAGGAAATCTATTTCTATTTCAGGATGGGGAATGGATGCTTGCTAATGAAATGAAATGGAAAGAGGTAGAAACTGGAAGCGTCAATTTAGGGATAACAAACGATAATGAGGTGTATACTTGGGGTTGGAATCTGAATGGTAATCTTGGAATAGGCACTCATGGAAATAAAGCATTTCCTTTCAGGCTGGAGATTCCCTTTCCAGTAAGCTCTTTTAGCTCAGGCCTAGATTCATTTATTGCATCTGGTGAAGGAGGTAATCAATATATTTGGGGATCTAGACACCCGGAAAGACATTTTTTACCTGACACCGTAGACTATAGGCTGCCTTTTCCAATAGAAAGAAAAGGACTTACCTCAATTCAAATCAATGACAGGAACGTGACGGGATTTGATACCGACGGTTTCTTGTATGGTTGGGGGAATTTTGTCAGCTGGGATGGCATACTTGGAGAAACCTTACTAGAGAAAACCCGTCTATCTGATTTTAATGACTGGAAAGAATTTAGTTATACAATGGGTCATAGCTTATTTTTAAGAGAAAATGGTGATATATATATCTTAGGCGATTTTTATCCATACGAAAATAATGTGCCCTGGAATCTGAGGCTCTTGAAAGAGGATTCTGATTGGTATAAAGTAAGCGTAGCAAACAATTACAGCATTCTTGTAAAAAGAAATGGAGAAGTGTGGGTGGCAGGCCAAAATACATTTGGAAATTTGGGCACAGGGGATAATATTACCAGGGCAGAGTTTGTGTTGATGGACAGTTCGGGTGTGTTTGCTGATATTAGAGAGATAAGAAGCTCAGGTGTACAGACTCTCGTTATCTTAAATGACGGGACCTTATGGCGTTGGGGCCAAAATATTGATAAGCATATGGCCAATACTGAGGAAATAAGACTGACTCCTTTTCAGGTTGGAACTGATAATGATTGGAAAGAAGCTGCGCCTGGACGATATGGAGCTCTTTATATTAAAGAGGATGGGACCCTTTGGGCATCTGGGGAGAATGTTTTTCATTTAGACCATAGAGAACTTTCCGACCCAAGTGAAATAATACAGTTGGGAGAGGATAAGGATTGGAAGCATGTATATACCAACGATTTTGATACTAATTTTGCCCTTAAAAATGATGGTTCATTGTGGTCTTGGGGTAACTCCGGGCTGGGCCGAGCAGGTAATTCGGATGCCTTTCGAGATGAATTGCAACTGGTTAAATTTAATGTAGAGAAACCGCTTCCTCCAGTTATAGGTGACCTACAGGTGTCTGAAATGGAACCAGGAAAAGTAACCCTAAGTACATCTGTAGAAAATGTCAGCGCTGATTCGATATCGATTCGTGGGTTTATTTTCGCCCAAACTGATAATCCAGGTTTTGAGGACAGTGTAGTTGAAAGCCATGAGGGTTTTGAAGCAGAAGTTGAAGGACTTGCCCCCAATTCTACCTATTGGTTTAAGGCATTTATCATAATGAACAACTCTGATACGGTGGTGAGTGAAGTTTATTCCCTTACCACAGCCACCGTATTGGCAAGCATAGCCACCCCTAGCACAGTGAACATTGATATAACTACCGCTAAAGTGCAATCGGAAATAGAGTCTGAAGGGGGAGCCAAAGTACTCGAAAGAGGGTTTGCGTGGTCAATTAAACCTGAGCCCTCTATGCAAAACGCAATTCTATTGGAAGATGAAATGAGCTTTGCTGCCACCTTGACCAATCTCAGTCCAGATAGGGCATACCATGTATGGGCTTTTGTACGTACTGAAAAGGGGCTTGCCTGGAGTGAACCTTTGATCTTCAATACTTTGGATGACGATTTGCCGCCCATTATCTCATTTCGACACGAATCAAAAGAATATTTTTATCTCGAAGGTGCGTATGAAATCCAACTTGAATTAGCTGATCACAGTAAAATTTCGGAAGCCATAATTAAATATAAGGGAATCAGGCAAGCTGAGGATGACTTGGAATGGAAAGGTTCTGGGAATTTGGCAGAGATTCCCAGTGACACCTTGAATATAACCTACAGCTTTGAGGAAGTCAATTTTGATGAGTTGGGAATGGTATTTCATGTAGAAACCACTGATGAGTTTGACAATACGTCTATAAGTGAGGAGAAGGTTATCTATAGAACTTACAGTTCTGCCGCTCCTTTATCTTATGCTTTGCCACATGCTGGGGTGGCCACCGAGGACTATAGGCTTTTTAGTGTTCCTTTAGACCAGCCAGATGCCACGGTATCCAATACCCTGGGACGTGATTTTGGGGAAGTACATGAGGCACTATGGCGGATAATTTCACTTGCAGACGGAGAACTGAGGGAAATGTCTGGAAATGAGCGATTGGAAATGGGTAAGGCCTATTGGCTCATTTCAGCATTGAACCAGCCCTTGAATTTTGTGGGTAGTGTGGCTAGGGTGACTCCCGGCGATCCATTTCAATTGGAGCTGGAGGAAGGGTGGAATATGATCAGTAATCCTTACCCCTTCGATTTGGATTGGGATTTCGTAGCAGCTACCAACAAGAATTTGGGAGATGTGCCGTCCCCATTAGGGTTTGTCGGGGACTATTATGAAGAGCTTATGTTGAGGCCATTTGAGGGTGTGTTTGTGTTTTCTCCTTCCCCAAAGCAGGTTGTTTTACCGGTTGGATTAGGGGCAGGCTCATCTGCAAGGTTAGCTTCCAGAGAAGATACTGGTTGGAAATTGTCATTTAACCTAGGCACACCATCTGGATTATCAAACAATGTTTCAGCATTGGGTATTTTAGAAGAGGCTGTGGAGGGGTTTGATCGCTACGATTTACCCCTTATGCCGAGAATGGCATCGTATGTAGACATTTCGTTTTTGGATAAAGAAATTGTGGGGCTTCCGTTTACCAGGGATTTTGTCTCAGAGCTGGAGGGATATTCTTGGGAATTTCAAATTAACAGTACTGAAGAGCAGATTGATCTAAGTTGGTCCATCGATAATTTAAAGTCTGGTCAGCTTAAACTGGTAGACTTGACTCATGGTACATCCTACGATATGGCTAAGACCAATAAGATTTCAACTGTCAAGGGGAGTGAGTTTAAGGTTACTTATACATCCCAAGGAGAAATTAGGGGTGCAGCCCGGCTAAACAATATTTACCCCAACCCCGCGAGTTCTATTGTCCATATTCCTTTTACCCTGCAACACGATGCCCCCTATGAAATCCATATATATGATAGTATGGGCAAGCTGATTGACATAATTGGTCAAGAAATCGGCAAAGCCGGAGAACATGAGGTTTTATATAATGTAAATCAATTAACTCGTGGTCTTTATCAAATCTTGATTAGGACTTATGGCGATAATCAACCTGTTTTGATGAGTAAAAGATTGATTGTTAAGTAATTATTGAGTGGATTTTTTATGTGTAAAACGCAAATTTTTACGTGGTTTTGCGTCCCGCTGGCATAACTGTATTGGATGCCCAACGGGACAAATTAAGGGATTAAAAAATAAACAGGTTTTAAGTTTTAAGTCCAAATATTTGGCATTTTATTCATGTATTAAATTTTTGGTACTTTTTTTGTTTAGTTGCAGCTTTAAATTATTCAGTATTCGTCCCCTTAGGCCGAATTAGATATTCATCTTTTTAAATTCTTATTTCCATGAAAAAACTTTACCTCTTTGTCATCTTATTTTCACTAGGTGGCGTTTTGTCCAATTTAAAAGCTCAAGTCACCTTTTCCCATTCCGCGGGGGTTTTTTCCACTAACTTGACTAGCAACATCCCAGCAGGGCTGGCCTATTCTCCCAGAGTTAATTTCTTGGAATTGACAGATGAATCTACCTTGTCATTTGGAACCCATTTAGGGCTGGGCATTACCGGCGGTTGGGCTTCAGATCTTTTGGTGGATGTTCCTTTAGTGGTAGAATATAATTTTGGACATGCTTCCAGCCCCTATTCTGATGCGCTTTTTGGGGGATTCGTTGGACTCGGTTACGATTACATGCATATTGAAAGCCTAGGCGATGAACCATCCACTCTGCGCCAAAGCATCCATGGCCCTATGGTCAATGCCGGTATCAGGGCGATAGTATTGGAAGTGCCTTTTATGCTTAGGGCAGCCTACACCCTGAACCTCAATGATCACCAAGGCAATCCTACGAATGTGTTGGTTTTAGGACTATTGTTTAACCTTAATTGATAATTATTATGAGAAGTTTCGTCATTGTTTTATTGAGTTTATTTTTTGCTTTTTCGGTGGAGGCCCAAAACCAAACCGGCCAACTGGTCAAAGCCAAAAAGCTGAAAGGAAAAAAGTACAGGACCATACACCGGATAATCGGACAGGATGATCTAGGAGTCTATGCCGTAAAATCCAGTAAGGCTGACCATATCGATGATTTTGTCAAAAAACCTGTGTTGGAGCGGTATGATGAAAACCTGAATCTGGTACACTCCATGAAATTGGACAAAAGGCCTTATGCCGGATTTTTTCTGTTTGAGGAACTGATCCAATTCAACAATGATCTGGTCATGTTCTTCACGACAATGAAGAAAGGTCAGAATGTTTTCTATCAGAAAATAGACAAGCAGACACTACAGCCGATAGGCAGTCCGGAGCAGGTGAGCCAGAGCCAACTGCCCCTGTTGTTCAAACCGCAGATGCTCAAAAAAATCAATATAGAAGTTTCCCCTGATGGAGAGAAGGTGATGGTGTTTTTCCGCCACCCAACGGGAGCCGGGCAGCCGGCGACTTTTGATATGGCAGTATTTGGACCGGGAATGGAAAAAGAATGGGAGTATACAGCCAGGCTTACGGATGAAAACCGGTATGTTCATGTATCAGACGCCAAGATTGATAATGATGGAAGGGTTCATTTTGTAATTAAACAACAAGGTAAAAATAGGGAGGTGAAACAGGGCGGTGAGCCTGAATCAAGATCATTTCTACAATCTTATAGTAGGGATGGCAGATTGGCTTCTACGGAGTTGGTTTCCCAATTTGATCCATTTTCCAACATGATGCTTGGGATTGATGTACAGGGAGGGCTACACTGTGTGAGCATATACTCCAATTATAAAAAACGTAAAGGCTCTGCTGGGCTTTATACGATGAAACTCGCAGCAGACACTCATGAGGTGATTTATCAAGAATATAATGCCTTTACCGAACAGCTAACTTCACAGGGATATCGTGCTGAAGACCCTAAAAGCAAAGTAACCGTCATAGGCAATTTGAATCCCAGTAGGATTCTAGCCTATTCAGATGGAACCATTGGTTTTATTGCCGAAGAGAGAACGGACCATGTGGGGTATGAGTACAGGAACCCTTCGAGTCAATCCAAATATCTTCAGCAAGGGGTTCACCCGCTCCATCAGAATCAGATGAACTCTCAAAAGACAGAACGTTACCGTTTTGGAAGCGTATATGCTTTTAAATTCAATAGCGATGGGACAGAACAATGGAGTAGTAAGGTTTTGAAAAACCAACACTCCAAAGAGGAAAAGGATTTTTACCTGTCTCATGGCCTGGCCTTTCTAAATGACAAAATCTATATGGTGTTCAATGAGAATGTAAAGAATTTTGAAGTTGAATACCTCGAGGACTATAAAGGGCTGAAAGGTAAAAATAATAACCAGGTTGTGATGGTTGGGTTTGATCGCGAGGGTCAAAAAAGCAAAAGCGTCCTTGCCAAAACAAAAGATATCGATGTGTTTGCCCGGCCTATTATCACCAAGCAAGTTGAAAACAATCAGTTGATCCTATTCGGACAGCTGAACAGAAAAGCCTGGATGGGCAGAATTGATATCAATCCGAATTTAGCAACAAATTAAAAGCTGACTAATAGTGGTTTAAAGGTTTAACGTCCCGCTGGCATAATTGTATTAGATGACCAGCGGGACTGACCGCTTCTTCAATTTTATCGGTTGTAAAGTAGCCGACACCCGAGTCGGAGACTCTTTACTCAGAGGTGCGAAGTCTGAAGACATTCGCACAACGGTAGTTCTGAGCGCTGAGCACTGGGCATTTAAAATACGGAAAGGCCAATACGGCTAGAATGGCCACGTTTGATGCTGGATCTGACAACAATGACAATAATGACAACGGCGAATTCCGATGCGTAGCGTCGGAAAAGCGGACAACCATGACAACCACGTGAACCTCAAGTACGAAGGACGAAGTACGATCGGCATCCGATCAAACATTAAACCATAAACAAATGAACGAAAATATTTGAAATGTCGGGACTGGCTACAGACACTGCTTTCTTGCAGGCTGCATCAGTTGGGTTGATAAACATGGTTTTTACTCTTCTTGCCATGAGTTTGATAGATAAGATAGGCCGTAAGAGGCTGATGGGTATCGGGTCCATTGGAATGATCGTCAGCTTGATCACCACCGCATATCTTTTCCAGCATGGAAAGGGAGATGTTGGGATATTGATACCCTTGTTGGTTTTTATTGCCAGTTTTGCCTTCTCTCAGGGGGCGGTGATATGGGTATTCATCTCTGAGGTTTTCCCCAATAAAGTACGGGCATCAGGGCAGTCTTTTGGCACATTTGTCCATTGGTTTTGGGCGGCAGTGATGACTTGGTCTTTTCCTATCATCGCTGTAATGCCAGGTGGAGGCACGATAGCATTTGGCTTTTTTGCAGTGGCCATGATACTTCAATTTGGATTTGTGATTAAATATTTTCCTGAAACGAAGGGAAAAGTACTGGAAGAGGAACTTGCATAACTGACGGGCTACACCTTCTGGATTGGGTATTCGCCCTGCGGCCTGGTTTAGGGGTTTAGAAACCGCGAAGCGGCGAAAACGATTAGGGGGGTGGGGGCTAGTGGGTAGCAACGGATATGTTATCCAGTTTCCCATCAATAAATTCCCGAATGATCCTGTTGTAAGAGGTGGAGGCACCTGGGAGTACTTTGCCTAGGGTTCCGTCGGATTTGATCAAGAGGTGGAAGGGTACTGCCCTGCCTTTTTTGTTTGTTTCAAAGGATTTGATGTATCGGTTTACTTCGAGGTTGCCGAAGACCTGCTCGTAATTGAAGATCAGGTCCGGGCGCTTATTGTTATAGTTTCTAAAGTTGAACATGCCCAATTTATCAGGGTGTTCATCGGAGAAAGCGATAAACCTTACTTTTTCATTTTGGTAGTCTTCCACTATCTGGTTGAGATCCGGGATTTCCCCTATACAGGGCTGGCACCAGGTTCCCCAAAAGTTAACGATCAATATTTCATCCTCCTTAATGTCTTCATCAATCATATCGCTGATGGCTTTTCTGACATTGGCAGGGGAATCAGCTTTATATAGGCTCGCATCTGGTAAGGCAAAAGCCAGAAATATTATGATGAAAGCGGCTGGAAAGGTATAAGGTTTGGTCATGTGAATCTTGTAAAAATCAGTGGGTTGATACCTAAATAATCTTTTCAATATAGATGTTTTAGTTTTGCGGAGCAAAGACAGATTGTGGTAGCCACCGCAATGAAAATAAAGAAGCGCAAAGAATTATTAGTTTAATGGTAAGGGAAGCCGCAGGGTGGTGATGGCGTGGTTTGCTCTAAACTCCTAAACCTCCCTATCCCCGCAGGGATGATCAAGGAATAAACTTCTAACCTACGTAGTTTAGGAGGTTATTCGGCCTGCGGTCTGGTTTAGGGGTTTAGTAACCGCGGCCAGCCCTCTAACCCATCTACCATTTTAATATTCTGCAATCTCATGCATCTAAATGTATTTTATGGATACAAATATGATTTGCAAAATATTGTTTTAATTTATAGGGTCTGAAAGCTTGTAAATATTGGGGATTTAGTTTTAATTAGGACCCAAATAAAAACCAGTACTTCAGAGGTTTGGGTAATAGGATAGGTTAGCAGGTACAGGAATAATTCAATTAGTGTCCATTTAACTTATTTCTATGAAAAAAACTCTACTGTTTTGTATTGCCTTCCTTTTTGCCTTTTCAGCTTTTTCACAACATGTCTTTGACGCCAATTTTGCGCCCAAGTTTTATGATTATGCCAAAGCAGAGCAAGCCCTGGCCCAGCCCGACGGCAAAATCATTGTAGCAGGTAATTTTATCGAAATCGATGGGAAGGAAGTGTCCGGATTGGTCAGGCTTAACCCTGACGGTTCGCTGGACCCAAGCTTTAATTTCGACTGGGCGCCCATTACCATGGTGCGGAGGATGGAAATCGGCCCCGACAACAAAATCTATGTTCTCAATGGCAGCAGGGTAGGAAAGGGGCAGACGCTTTTCCGGCTTTTTGAGGATGGGTCAGTGGACTCCTCCTTTGAAATCTCCCTCGATACGGAGATCATGGAATTTGCCATCCTACCTTCCGGAAACCTTGTAACCCGACATTTCCAACGCCATGGGCCCTTGCTTCATATGTATGATGCGCAAGGGAAAAAGGTTGAGGATTTCCAGGTGGAAAGTAACACTGTTGACTTCACCCACCTTGCGGTGCAGGGGGAGAAAATCCTTGCGCTTATCCCTTCTTTTGAGGAAGGTCCGTCCAGCTATAAGCTTATCAGGCTTATGCCCGACGGCAAGTTTGACCCAACTTTTGATTCGCCAACCCGCTACAGTACCGTTCCGCAATACCATCAGATAGTGGTATGGCCGGACAACAAATTCACCCTATACGGATTCATCTCTTCAGAACAGAGGCAGCTTGCCAGGTTTATGCCTGATGGGGAGTTGGACCCCACCTATGCCAATCCCGTTTTCGGCTCAAATTATGACATCCTGAAATATTCACCGGCTCAAAACGGAGAACTTTTTATCCTCGACAGGGAGGAATTCAGGGATGTCACTCTGCGCAAACTCAGCAACCAGGGGGGGCAGCAGTTTTCCTTTCCCGGTATGACGTTGAGTTCCGAGGAAAGAAGCGAGTCCGAACAGGGCATCATCCCCCTGGCTTTGCCTGACGGGGGACTGTTGGTGTATGGAGCCTTCAGCAAAATTGCCGATCATAATTCTTTCGGAATTACCAAAATTGACCTGTTCAACAGGATTGTGGAGAACTTCAATCCGGAACTTTTAAAAGCAGGTTCTACACAAGTGGCCAAAATGGACCATCAGGGAAGACTTCTGGTCGGGGGGGATTTTGTGAAGGTCAACGGGCATTTTGCCAACAGTTTGACAAGGTTTAAGAGAACCGGTGAAGTGGACGTCACTTTTACTGCAAATTACCTCAAGCAGCGGAAGAATGCGGTTACCGATATATTTGTAACTGAGGAAAATGAGGTTTATGTGGGTCTGGAAGTTCCTTGGACCTCAGCGGATTTTCTCCACCAACTCAACGATCAGGGAGTGTTGATGGATGATTTCAAGGAGAAATTTATGGTGCTGTCCTTGGGCGATGGAGTCCGGAAAATTCTGCCTTTGGAAGACGGAGGATTTTTGGTTGGCGGAAACTTTATGGCCGATAAAAACAACCTGAAGCCCCAATACCATCTGGTCAAATTCAACAGGGACCATTCCTTTGATCAGGACTTTAACGTGACGCCCCACTTCAGCAATATGACAAGGCTTTACACCATGGGCATCTCAAACGGGCAGCTTTACACCTCCTCTTTTGACAGAGACGACAATTACCATTTGAAGGTGTTTGGCCTAGATGGCGAGTTTGTCCGGGATTCGGTTTTCCAGGAAAGCGCCAATTATTCCGTCAGGGCGATCACGGCCTTGCCGGGAGGTAAAACACTTATTTCCGGAGGACCCAACCGCCAATTCAGTGAAAATGACAGCTTCAGGAATTTTGTACTGGACAGCCTTGGAAACATAACTGAGGGTAATTTTTCGCATAGACGCTTTATGGTGAATGACGTACAGGTGCTGCTGGATTCAACGCTATTGTGGGGAGGAACCTTTTCTTCTTTCAACAATTTCAACACCCCATATATTGCCAGAACTGACATGGAGGGGATGATCAAGGCGGTGGATACCGAGCTCAATGGACCGATTGAAACCATCAATTATTTGGAAAATGGTTTTCTGGCCTTGTCCGGTACATTCACGGAAGCCAATAAACAGCCCAGATTTGGCTTTGCAATCCTACGAGGGCCGCGCATTTCCCCAAGAATCATTGGGATTAAGGGACCGGGCATTTTTGGCCAAAATGAAACCATTGACCTTGGGGACCTTTTGGAGGTCATCGATATGGACAACAGTTTTCCTTCAGGATATACTTTCAAAATCTTGGGCAATGAAGTCGGCTACAGCATTGGGGAGGGAAGTATCACTACCGAAAAGGGTTATGTGGGCCCTCTGACATTTGAGGTGCAGGTCAACGACGGGGAAAGGGACAGCAATATTTTTGCGGTGGAGCTCCAAGTGGAAAGCTATACCAAGATTCAAGTGTTGGGGACCAGCCTTCCTGAGATGATTGCCAAAAACGGGTATCTGGAAATCAAGTTGGAGGACCTGGAACTGAACCTTGACCCAGAAGATGAGGGGTACAAAGATCTTCTGATCGTGATCGAGGAAGGTGAGCATTATACTGTAGTTGATGGTAAAATCATACCTGACACCGATTATTTGGGTGAACTCAAAGTAACCTTCAGGGTGGATTTTGGCAGTGTAGAAGGATTGCCTTATATCCATAATCTGTTGGTAAGGGACTTTGAAATGCCTGTGATAGTAGGGACAACCTTGACATCTGACCGCTATTTGAATGAAAAGATAGGGGTGACCATTGGGGAGCTTGTTTTCGAAGAAAACCCAGAAATGAACCTCCAAGGTTTTGTGCTAAAACTTCATGCAGGAGCCAATTATATTATTGAAGGGGATACCATTGTTCCTTCAGACCATTTTAAGGGAACCGTTAAGGTAGGCATCAGTCTGGTCAAAGGAGAAGAGGAAACCAATGTATATATAGCTGAATTCAACATGGGTGCCTTGGAACTTCCACGGCCTCAAATCACCAGAGTAGCCTTGCCAAGGGTGATCAACCTGAATGATAGCCTGATCCTGACTTTGGAGGATCTGGTGTTGAGTATAGGACTTACGGAACAGGAGAAGGAGTATTATAAGGTAAATATCAGTGAGGGGGAAAACTTCCGGATAAATGGACAGAGCATTTCCCCGGTGAGGGCCTTTACCGGAAAGATGACCATACCGATATTCCTTACCGCTCCGGATTACATCAGCAATGTTTACCTCTGGGAGGTCACCGTGCTTGATCTGGTAATTCCAAAGATTGCGGAAGTGAAGCACGAAAAGGTAATCCCTCCGGGCCAGAACCTTCGGATCAAAGCAGAGGATTTGGAGTTTGATGAAGATATCCCGGCAGATCAAATGGAGTTTTTGAAGATTAACATTCTTCCCGGCGAGCATTACGAAGTTGAGGAAGAGGATATCATCCCTGAGAAGAATTACGAGGGTATGATCACCGTGGGCCTTGAGGCAGAGTTTGGCAAATACAACACCCAGACCGCCTATATCAACTTCAGGGTTTCGGCAGTGACAGGCATTTCCATGCTGGAGAACGTGTCCAACAAAGTGAGAACCTATCCCAACCCGACAACAGGTGAGCTGAACATAGAGGTCAACTACCTGCAGCAGGGCACCACCATGATCGAGGTGATGAATCCGGCCGGCAAGGTGCTGCTGCAGCAGCTGATCGATAAGGACAGCGAAAAACTGATGCTCAACCTCTCCTTGGCCAATCTCCCAAATGGCCTGTACATTCTGAGAATCAGGACGCAGGACAAGGTTGCCATTAAGAAGGTTCAGAAGAAATAATGGAAACCTTTCAGGTCTATCAAATCCATGAGACCTGGAAGGTTTTTTAGTGAGAAGTGAAAATTGGGAAGAAATAGGTGTGACACTTTCCTCCTACTTTTTACCACTTACTTTTAACTATTTCTCGAGTCGGAGACTCTAAACCTCGGGGGTGCGAAGTCGGAGACATTCGCACAACGGCTTAATGATGGAAACCTTCCAGGTCTATCAAATCCACAATACCTGGAAGGTTTTTCAATGAATAACATTTATTTCTTTTAAAATGAAAAAGTTTTTGCTTTTGGGGATCCTGCAGGTCCTGGTTTTACAGTTTACTTTTGCCATAGGAAATTCCCACACAGATTTGGGGAAATTATCAGTAGAGGAAACCGCCAATTTTCAAGCTTTATTGTTTAATGAAGGTGAGGATGACCTTGTCTTTGCATTGAGGGAAACACGTGATTTTCCACAACTAAAAGTTCTGACGGACTTGCCATTGACCTTATCACCTGGTGACTCAGCATATATTGAGTTTAGTTTTGTTCCAGAGCAACTAGGGCCATTCAATGGGCAGATTACATTTGAAAACGGGTTTAGGCTTTACGTCTTTGGGACTATCGTGGAAAATCATCCCGAGGTTTCCATGAAATTGCAGGGAGCTAAGACCTTTGGTTTTGAAGGGGAGGAACTTCAGTTAGAATTTATAGTTGAAAATACCGGTGAGGTGGAGATAAAGGAATTTACAGTGAGGGAAGACCATTCAGCTTTGAATTTTAAGATGGGAAAGATAGGAGTCGGAGAGGTGGCTTCACATAAATTTACCTATGTCGTCACCAAGAAAGATATTGACAGTAGCGATATAACGCTAATCTTTACCGGATTAACTGATAACGGACACGCATTCCAGAGGTATGAAAATCTGATTTTCCAACCTGGACCGGTTATCACTTTAGTAGAAGCTGATGAAATGAAGGAGCTTTTAGTGATGGAGTATTATCGGTATCATATTTTAATTCAGAATACGGGATCAGAGGATTTGGTTATAAGCGGTGTAGACTTTCGGTTTCTTGGCTTGGATAACACAAATACCTTTCCTATGGTAGTGCCTCCAGGCAAATTTGGATCTGTAAGCTTTAATTTTTTCGCAGATGGTCCAGGCGATTTTAGTCAGAAACTGACAATTAAAAATAACAGTGTTAACGAGCCTGAACTCGAGGTGGACTTTGTTGCCCAAGTAAGGTATGGACCTAGTGAATGGGAAACCTACATTAGTATTGATAAAGAATATTTTTTACACGAAGGGGATGATTTAGAGGTCACTGTAGAAATAGTAAATACGGGTGATTACGGTACTGAAATTAGGGGACTGGAGAGGTATACCGGAAAATCCATACACATTGGACAAATACGCTCAAGAAGTTCGGTAATTAGAAGTTTCAGCTATACCGTTACCCCAAGTGATATTAGCAAAGGAAGCATTTTATTTGAGGTTGAAACCAATGGTCCGAATGGGGAGGAAAACACTGTTTACAAAGAAATAATGCTTAGGCCCCTCCCCAATATAGAAATAACCCCAGATCGTTCTTTTTTTAGTGAGGTAGGGGAAGAGATCAGGTTTGAAATTGCCATAGATTATCCTATCGAAATAATTCAAATAGAAGCTTATTTGTCATCCTTCTCCACAACTGTCAAAAAGGAAGAAAAGGGGTGGTCAATTGACCATGTAATTACCCAAGATGATATAGAAGAAGAGGCAGTTGAGATCCGGGTAGTAATTATCGATAAAAACGGTAAGTCTACAGAAGCGCTCTACCTTTTACCATTTAAACCTCAGGAGGAAAAAGGTGACGATGAACCAGGCAGTGATGAAGAAGAAAAAGGTTCCGAGAAGGGGGATGGGGAAGAAGGTTATACTGGAGGAGACATTGATTTCCGGGTATTCCATCCAGGTTTTGCACCTAGATTTTATGACTATGGAATTGTCCATGCAACATTTGCCCAGAGGGACGGTAGGCTCCTGGTGGCTGGAGAATTCATTGAGGTTGATGGTCAGGAAGTGAAGGGCTTGGTGCGGTTTCACCCAGATGGAACGCTTGATCACAGTTTTCAATATGACTGGGTTCCCCTCACCAGAGTAAAGAAAATAGAAAAAGGCCCAGACGGTTTGATATATGTGCTCCATAATTCTATTATCGGCCAAGGTCAAACACTTTTCCGGCTTTTCAATGATGGAAGATTAGATGCTTCATTCGTGATTTCACTTGAAAGTCAAATTATGGATTTTGTAATTCTTCCCTCTGGAAACATTGTTGCTAGGCATGCAGAGCGGTTTGGACCTCAGCTACATATGTATGATCCCAGTGGCGAAAAGGTCAATGGTTTTCGAGTGGAGAAAAACGAGTCCACATTTACCCAGCTGGCAGTTCAGGGTGATAAAATTCTTGCCTTACTTCATGTTCATGAAAATGGTACATTTTCCAAGGAGCCAGTTCGATTATTACCAGATGGCAAATTTGACCCAACTTTTAGTTCCATACGTTTTAGTTCTGTTTCACCTGAACATAATATTGTTGTGTGGCCAGACCATAAATTCACTTTATATGTAAGGTACCATTCCGGGGAAAACCAATTGGTTAGGTTTAACCCTGACGGTTCAATTGATCCCACCTATACAAATCCAGTTTTTAGTTCCAGCAATAGTCTATTTGATTATGCACCATCCGAAAATGGGGAACTTTTTATTCTTGACAGAGTAGGTAGTGAAATTACCTTACGGAAATACACCGTACAAGGTGACCAACAGTTATCCTTTAGCCCTATGGTAGTGACGAGAAGTCAAAGAAGTGAGGGGATGTATGAAGTAAAACCTATTTCTTTACCGGAAGGAGGTTGCCTTTTATATGGAACTTTTAGTGGACTTGACAATCATAGATCTTTTGGGTTGGCTAAAGTCGATGCCCAACATCAGGTGGTAAAAGGCTTTAACCCTGAAATTTTAAGGCCGGGTTACACTAATGTTTCGCGGATAGATAATCGAGGTAGGCTAGTGGTAGGGGGCGTTTTTTCAAAAGTTAATGGGCATTTCACGAATAATCTAGTTAGGTTCCAATCAAATGGTGAAGTCGATAAAAACTTTGCTTCAAATTACCAAGTTGAAGGCCGAAACCAAATAAACGATCTGCATGTAAATGAGGATGGGGAAATTTATGTTGGCTTGAACCTTCCATGGACTTCGGCTGATTTTCTAAATAAGTTGAATGAAAAAGGTGATTTAATTCATGATTTTAGAGGTAAACTTACGACTACTATTGTGAGTTCGGGAGTAAGGAAAATATTACCTTTGGAAGGGGGAGATTTATTATTAGGGGGCAATTTTAGAACCGTAAATAAGGATCCACAATATCACGTAATCAAAATTCGCCAGGATAATTCCATTGATACGGATTTTAATCTTTCTGATCACTTTAAGGATATTCGCCAAATACACACAATGGAAATTTCTGCGGGTAAACTTTATACTTCCTCTTTTGATAAGGAGGATAATTTTTACCTGAAAGTCTTTTACCTTGACGGAGAGTTGGTTCAGGATTCGGTTTTCAGAAGCAGTACAAATTATTCGATCAGGGCTATCACTGCCTTACCAGGAGGAAAAACGCTGCTTGTGGGAGGGCCCAATAAGCACCATTGGCATGATGACCGTTTTAAGAGTTTTGTACTCGATAGTCTTGGAAAGGTAACGGATGGGGATTTTTCTCATAAAAGCAATCTTGTGAATGATGTGCAGCTACTAGCAGATTCCACATTATTGTGGGGTGGAAATTTTACAAGCCTAAACAATTTTCATTTCGATAATATAGCCAGAACAGACACCTTAGGGTCTGTTTTGCCTCAACAGTCAGAAATAAACGGGCCTATTTTCAGGTTCAGCATGCTAGGTAATGGATTTTGGGGGATATCAGGAAGGTTTACTGAGGTAGATAACCAGCCTAGCTACGGTTTTTCAATAATAAAGGGTACCCATATCCCGCCTCGTATCATTGGAATAAATAGCTCAGGTATTCATAGCCAGGACGAAACCATTTTTATGGGTGATCTTTTGGAGGTTGTAGATATGTTTAAACAGTTCCCAGAAGGTTTCACTTACCAAATTACGGGCAACGAAATAGGCTATACCATAGAGGAGGGAAGTATAAGAACTGATAGGGATTTTTCCGGTAAGATAAGTTTTGATGTGCAAGTAAACGATGGAGAGGCAGAGAGTAAAAGCTATTTGGTAGAGCTTTATGTGGAGGCTGTCAAGAGGGTACAGGTACTTCATCAACGACTTCCCGAGGTTATAGCAATGGATGGATATATGGAGATAAACCTTCAGGACCTGGATCTTAATGTAGGACCGGAAGAAGAAGGTTTTCAGGACTTGAGGATCGTAATTGAGGAAGGAGAAAATTATACAGTTATAGATGGTGTTTTAATCTTAGATAAAAGTTATCAGGGAAATTTAAAAGTAGTTTTCAGAGTGGACAGCGGGGGCATTGAAGGAATCCTTTACACCCATACTGTATTGGTGAGGGATTTTGATATTCCAGTGATAAAAGGGACTCTTATGGAAACGGACCGATACCTGAATGAAAGAATTACACCCACTTTTGATGACCTGATTTTGGAGAAAGTACTAGATAAGGATTATCAGGATTTTGTGGTAAAAGTGCATCCCGGTGCTTATTATTCAGTCCAAGGAGATACAATTGTTCCAGCAAGAAACTTTAAGGGAAGCATTAAGGTGGGCATCAGTCTCGTAAATGGTGGGCGGGAAAGCAACGTCTATAATGTAGACTTTTACCTTGGAGGGAAAGCAACACCAAAGCCCCGAATTATAAGGGTATCCCTGCCAAAATTGCTTAACCAAAACGACAGTGTTACGGTAGCTTTAAAAGATGTGGAGATGGATTTAAACCTTTCCGAAGATGAGTATTTATATTTCAGCTTAAATATTTTAAAAGGGGAAAATTTCCGGATAAAAGAAAGTACCATCATTCCTGAAGTAAACTTTACAGGAAATCTTACCATTCCAATTTTCTTGGAGTCAAGTGATTATAGGAGTCCAGACTATTTATGGGAAATAACAATCCTCGATATGGTATTTCCTGAAATTTCTGCAGTTAGGCATCCTGAAATAATTTTTACAGGATCAAATCTCAAAATTAGACCAGAGGATTTAACTTTCGATGTGGAAATACCGGAAGAGCAGCTGGAGTTTCTAGCCATTAATATCCTTCCGGGTGAACACTACGTTGTGGAAGAGAATGAGATTGTCCCTGAGGTGTCCTATGAGGGCATCATCACTGCAGGAATTGAAGCCGAATTCGGTAAATACAAAACCCAGACCGCCTTTATCAATTTTAGGGTATCCTCAGTGACCGGGGTTTCCATGCTGGAGAACGTGTCCAACAAAGTGAGAACCTATCCCAACCCGACAACAGGTGAGCTGAACATAGAGGTCAACTACCTGCAGCAGGGCACCACCATGATCGAGGTGATGAATCCGGCCGGCAAGGTGTTGCTGCAGCAGCTCATTGACAAGGACAGCGAAAAACTGATGCTCAACCTCTCATTGGCCAATCTGCCAAATGGCCTGTACATTCTGAGGATCAGAACGCAGGACAAGGTTGCCATTAAGAAGATACAGAAGAGATAGAGTGGGATGGGATCCTCCCTGTAGGGACGAAAAATTTTTCGCCCCTACAGGGAGGATTTTTTTTATTAGAATCAATTACATATAAAATGAAAAAGTTTTTGCTTTTGGGGATCCTGCAGGTCCTGGTTTTACTGTTCAGTTTTGCGAAGGGTAGCTCTTTTGTTGATTTGGGTGATCGGGTGGTATGGCAAACTGCTGAATTCCAGGTTGAATTAAGCAATTCTGGTGAGGATGATCTCATTTTTGATGCATTGTGGGAGATAGGGCTCCCCAGTCTAAGGATTTTGGATGATTTTCCTTTGACCCTTTCACCAGGTGAGACTACATATCTTAGAATGAGTTTTGTCCCTGAAAATGTTGGGGAATTTAAAGGAGAGATAGGATTTGATAATGGGTTTAGAGTATATATTGAAGGAAGGATCCTGGATTTTGAACAAAAAGTATCTATTATCCTACTGGGCAAAAAAAGCTTTGGGTATGTAGGAGAGGAGCTTACTTTTGAGGTGGAAGTTGAAAATACAGGTGACATTGCCATTGAAAGTTTTACAATCAGGGAGGAGCATACAGGTTATGATGGTGATATTGGGCCTATTGAACCAGGAAAGAAGTTGAGCCTGTATATACCCTATACGGTAACCCAGGAGGATATAGAGAGAAATAGTATCCACTTAACGGTTGTGGGGACTACTGAGAATGGGTTTCAATTTTTTCATGAAGAACTCTGGCGGTTTAAACCTGGTGCGATGGTTTCCGTGCCGGAGTTGATTGATTTGGGGAATGTCTATTATAAATATGTGGATACTTTGATCCATATAGATTTTCATAATCCGGGAACAGATACTTTAAGGGTTTGGGGAAAAAAGACTTTTAGCAATAACTTTTCTTCAGTCTCCAATTCCCTAGTTTTAATTATGGCCCCCGGAGAGAAAGGGGAATGGCCTATGAAGTTTTTCCCGAGGGCGGTAAACATGGATTTTGAAGGAGATATTGAATTTTATACCAATAGTACAGTAACCCCTGAGGTAATTGTAAAACATAGGGCCAAGGTTGTATATGGGCCTGGAAACTGGGAATTGAAAGGCTTTATGCAGGATACTTACACTAGGGTAGGGGAAAAAATAGATGTCAAAATTGAAGCGGTTAATTTGGAAAACTTTATTATTGGTAACCTGAGAGGCTCTGAGAGGAAATCCCAAAGGGAGTTATATTTTGCTCGCAGAATTAATCCTTTTGAAATCTCTGAGTTTGCATACCAGTATACAGTCACAGAAAATGACATCTTGAACAGCAAAATCGACTTTGACTTTTTTACTTCTGATGTCACGGGAAATGAGGTTTCCCTTCATAAGGAGGTCACCTTAAAGATCCAGGAAGATGACGCTTTGCCACGCAAAATAGAGCCTGTTATCATCAGGGAGGGAAATACTCCTTCGGCCATACAGTTTAAGTTTGAGTGGGAGGAAGAGGTGCTTTCTCTGGCCTTTGATCTGGTGATTAAACCCGGCTTTGCCATCGACTGGAGTAAGGTAGAGCTGCCGATTCCCCTTAGGGATACCCACCAATTGACGGTAGAAGAGAATGGGGCTCCCAATAGTAGAGTGCTGGACAATGTTGTCAGGGTAAAGATCACCTCCAAGGATGGGAAACCGTTACCTCAAGGCGAGGGGATACTGTTTAACATTCCCATTGAAGCTGAGGATTCTGAAGAGTATGAGGTGAACTTCGACAATATTGTCCTGCTTGCTGCCACAGGCAATGTATTGCCAATCAATGCTGGGAATTACAGACTGGCCGCGAATGATCCGGTGACCGGGGTCTACCCGGAATTCAGGCACCTCAACATCTTAACCCAGAACTACCCGAATCCCTTTAGTAGGGCAACCACCATTAAGGTAAACCTGCCCAAGGAGATGAAGGCCAGGTTGGCGGTGTACAGCGTGACCGGCGAAGAGATCATGGTCCTGCTGGATGGCCCGCTGAAGGCTGGCGAACACGAGGTAATGCTGGACGGAATGGATTTGAAACCGGGGCTCTATCTTTATCAATTGCAGGCTGATGGGATGGTGTTTCATAGGAGGATGATAAAGCGATGATATATGGTGGTTTAGTCGGCCTGCGGCCTGGTTTAGGGGTTTAGAAACCGCGAAGTGGCGAAGATGAGGGTTTGGATCACGCAGCGGCGCTAAGAAAATCGCAAAGGCCGCGACGTTTAGTGTGGTTAATCTCTTCTTCCCCTCGCCCCGGTCCTTGAGCACAGGTTGGTTAAAATGGTTATTATTCCACTGGGCGTAGTTACGCTGTATTCCCAGCGGTGACTGATTAATGGATTAAGGAGCTGGAGTACCTAACCTTAATCCCTTAATCCTTTCAACCCTTCAACCTTATCACGGGTTGGTTTAAAGGTTCAACGTCCAGAAGGGAATAGCTGCGCTGTATTCCCAGCGGTGACTGATTAATGGATTAAGGAGCTGGAGTACCTAACCTTAATCCCTTAATCCTTTCAACCCTTCAACCTTATCACGGGTTGGTTTAAAGGTTCAACGTCCAGAAGGGAATAGCTGCGCTGTATTCCCAGCGGTGACTGATTAATGGATTAAGGAGCTGGAGTACCTAACCTTAATCCCTTAATCCTTTCAACCCTTCAACCTTATCACGGGTTGGTTTAAAGGTTCAACGTCCAGAAGGGAATAGCTGCGCTGTATTCCCAGCGGTGACTGATTAATGGATTAAGGAGCTGGAGTACCTAACCTTAATCCCTTAATCCTTTCAACCCTTCAACCTTATCACGGGTTGGTTTAAAGGTTCAACGTCCAGAAGGGAATAGCTGCGCTGTATTCCCAGCGGTGACTGATTAATGGATTAAGGAGCTGGAGTACCTAACCTTAATCCCTTAATCCTTTCAACCCTTCAACCTTATCACGGGTTGGTTTAAAGGTTCAACGTCCAGAAGGGAATAGCTGCGCTGTATTCCCAGCGGTGACTGATTAATGGATTAAGGAGCTGGAGTACCTAACCTTAATCCCTTAATCCTTTCAACCCTTCAACCTTATCACGGGTTGGTTTAAAGGTTTAAGGTCCAGAAGGGAATAGCTGCGCTGGGTTCCCTTCTGGACTGATTAATGGATTAAGGAGCTGGAGTACCTTACGTTAATCCATTAATCCATCCACCCCATCAACCTATTCATAGATTCGCGAAGCGGTTATCGGGAAATAACCCTGCCATTGCCGGCCGGCAAGCCTCTAAATCAACACTCTAAACCTTACTGATAATCAGATTGTTATAATTAAAATATTCTGATTGTGATGAAGGCTTTTGTTGTGGTGTTTGTGGTGATGTGGATGGCTGTTTTTGATGCGATGGGACAGCAGAATGATGTGAGAAGGGAGCTCGAGGAGATCAGTTTGGCAAATAAGAGGATACAGGAACAATGGGAGTCAAGAAGTACGAAGTACGAGGTACGAGGTACGAAGACGGAAGTGCAAGGTACGAAAGAACCATGGTATGAGGAAAGGACGATGCCGGACAGTGTGCCCATACAGCAATATGTGATGGCTTATTACAGGGACCTTTACCGACAGGAATATAGACCTGAAAATCTCCTGAGAAGGGTAGGTGATGTCAACTTTATCCATTTCATACAAAGAGGGGATTTTTCGGTTTTCATACTTGGAACACCCAGGCCAGTCACGCCGATCCGTGGGGCTGGTATATGGAAGTGACACGTCGTGTGGTTTAGGAGTTTAGTCGGCCTGCGGCCTGGTTTAGGGGTTTAGAAACAGCGAAGCCACGAATGGTTTCACGCAACGGGAATCGCAACGGCCGCAACGTTTTAGTGTACTTCATTCTCTTTTTCGACCGTCTTGGTCCCTGAGCAAAGACGAAGGGCACGAGCTGGTTTAAAGGTTAAAGATCCAGGAGGGAATAGCTGCGCTAGATTCCCTTCTGGACTGATTAATGGATTAAGGAGCTGGAGTACCTTACCTTACTCCCTTAATCCTTTCAACCCTTCAACCATTTCAGGAGGTGGTTGAAGGGTTTAACGTCCAGTAGGGAATAGCTGCGCTGGAGTCCCTTCTGGACTGATTAATGGATTAAGGAGCTGGAGTACCTTACCTTAATCCCTTAATCCTTTCAACCCTTCAACCTTTTCAGGAGTTGGTTGAAGGGTTTAACGTCCAGAAGGGAATAGCTGCGCTGGATTCCCTTCTGGACTGATTAATGGATTTGGGAGCGGAAGTACCTTACGTTAATTCCTTAATCTATTCAACCCTTCAACCTTTTCACGGGTTGGTTTAAAGGTTCAACGTCCAGAAGGGAATAGCTTCGCCATAGTCCCTTCTGGACTGATTAATGGATTAGGGAGCTGGAGTACCTTACGTTAATTCCTTAATCTATTCAACCCTTCAACCTTTTCACGGGTTGGTTTAAAGGATCAACGTCCAGAAGGGAATAGCTTCGCCATAGTCCCTTCTGGACTGATTAATGGATTAGGGAGCTGGAGTACCTGACGTTAATCCATTAATCCATTCAACCCTTCAACCTTTTTACGGGTGGGTTTAACGGTTCACCGTCCAGAAGGGAATAGCTTCGCCATATTCCCTTCTGGACTGATTAATGGATTAGGGAGCTGGAGTACCTTACGTTAATCCATTAATCCATTCAACCCTTCAACCTTTTTACGGGTGGGTTTAACGGTTCACCGTCCAGAAGGGAATAGCTTCGCCATAGTCCCTTCTGGACTGATTAATGGATTAGGGAGCTGGGGTACCTTACGTTAATCCATTAATCCATTCAACCCTTCAACCTATTTCAGCAGGGATGATCGGGAAATAATCCTGCCTTTGCCGGCAAGCAGACTTCTAAACTACCAGCAGAATATGTCATCCTGCCCAATTGGGGCGCCGGCGGGGATGTCGAGGGGTTTGGTGGGGGTGAGCTCCTCGGGTTGGGAGAGGAAATGGTGGATGTGGCTGGCCAGATAGTTGTCATGGGCTTCCTGGGCATAATTGCTGCCTCCTTGCCTCTTGGTAATCTGCCTTGATTTATATTCCCCACTGTACAAATCCTCCAGCTTCTTGCGCGTGATGGCCCGTACGGATGCTGAGGCCTCCGAACTTTTGGCCAGGGAAATCAACTCCTCCACCAAAATCCTTGAATTTATCATGTTGATTTCCTGTGCCCAGCCTTCTTTTCCGCTTTCAAAAAACTGGTTGGTCAACTTGTCCACCGTTTCCTGAAAGGAGGGAAGGGAATTGTCACTCAGGTGCTGCTGGTAAAGCCTGTTAGCCCTGGCGGGATGAAAAAGGAAGCCCAAGGTCATTTTGGCCACATTTTCCGCAGGGGCGGCGGGGTCAAAATTAAGTGCGTTTCTGGATGAAAAGGTCTCCCTGCTTCTCCCAAAGCCCATAGGCCGGGGGGGAATCAAATCCGCGATATGCCCAGGAAGCACCAGGTGTTCCGGGGAAAGGGTGGCCAGCAGTGCATCCAGTGCCTGGCGCTGCATGCTGCCTTCCACTCTGCTCTGGGATTTTTGGTTGTCTCCTTTTACCTGATAGGTATAGTCCACGCCTCCCAGCAGCTTGCTGGCGGCCTCAATCTGATATCGGTGCATGAGGTAAAGTGGCACCAGCACTTCTTCCAAACTTGCCACAGGACGGCCTTCTTGCAGGGCGTTCAGGCCAAAATCCTCAAGTTTGCGCTTGCGGATGGTCAGCAACCGGCTTAGTTCCTCTGCTGGATTCTCTTGGTTGTCCCACAGGTGGGCGCGGGGATGGCTGCCTCCCGGATGTCTGGCGTCCATGTCGGCTATGAATTCCAAACCCTCCTCAGCGGCATCGATAAGAATCTTATCCAATTCTATTTCCTCATCTTTTCCTTCCCCAAATTGTGCATAGCCATACCTAATCGCCACCTTGTCCCAGTTGCCTATAGCTTGATCGTAGGCATTGCTAAGATCGATTTTGCCATTTGATTCCATGTCTATCTGGGGGTAAGGGTAGTCCATCACCGAACTCATATTTGGCGAAGCCGCATAATTATGGGACAGGCCCAAGGTGTGGCCGATCTCGTGGGCCGAAAGCTGGCGCAGGCGGTCCAATGCCATATGAAGCATGCCGCTGTCGTATTCAGCTCCCTGTTCAAATGGCTGGAGCAGCCCCTGAGCGATCAGGTAATCCTGCCGTACTCGCAGACTCCCCAAAGTAACATGGCCCTTGATGATCTCCCCGGTTCGGGGGTCGCGTACAGACGCTCCATATGACCAGCCCCTAGTGGATCGGTGAACCCATTGGATCATGTTGTATCTCACATCCATTGGATCAGCACCCTCAGGGAGCAATTCCACGCGGAAGGCATTCTGAAAACCGGCTGCCTCAAAGGCATCATTCCACCAATTTCCTCCTTCAATCAATGCGGACCGGATAGGTTCGGGAGTGCCTCTATCTAGGTAATAAATGATGGGTTCAACAGCTTCCGACCGTTCCTGCTCGGGGTTTTTCTTCTCCAGCCGGTGGCGGGAGATAAAGCGTTTCTCAGTGGATTGGTTGATTGGGGTGGCAAAATCCATGTAGCTGATGCTGAAGTAACCAGCTCGGGGATCAAACTTTCTCGGTTTATAATTCTCATCGGGAAGTTCGATAAAGGAGTGTCGCTGCCTTACTGTTACTGCTTCTGGCGAAGGGGTTACCGACCTGATGTGGCTTCCCTTTGGCGTGCCGGTTACGGTGATGTAAGCCTCCACCTCGGTGTTTTGGGGGAAGTTTTTGGTATTTTCAAAATTGAGCGCACTGCGGGAGGATTCCAGTTTGTAGGTCCCCTGATTTTGGTTGCCTAGCTTTTCGGCTATCTGGTGGGCGTCTTGAAGAAAAAAGGAGGTGGCGTCGACTTTATATTTTCCATCACTGTTTTCCTGAATTTCAAAACCCCAAAGCACCGATTCGGCAAAGGCATCCTGTACCGCTTTTCGTTCATCCTCATTATCGCTTTCAGCTCGGAAGTCAAGGTTTTTGTGCACCAATAGTATTTTGTTCCCCGCTTTGCGGAATTCCACTACCCGGGTATTGCCCAGCTGTCCGCGGTCCATGCCCAGGTCGTTGGAGCCTATCCCGGCCGGGAGGGAGTTGACGTATAGAAACTCCTTTTCCAGATCGTCTATCTCTAAAAAGATCTTACCCTTGTCCTCATCGGTTTGCATATTGATAAAGCCTTCAGAAGATTTCAGGGAAAAGGATAAATGGGTTAGAATTAATAGGGGAAACAATAAAAGTAAATGTATTTTCATGGTCGAAGCTTAGGTATGAATTGTGGTTTTATGTAATCTAATCTAGCTACAAAGGCGCTAAGACTCAAAGAAATGTTTGGGTTGAGAATGTCTTCAACATGAACTTCTTTGCGCCTCTGCATCTTTGTGGCTAGCTTATATACTAATTATTTTCTTAGCGCCTTGGGGCCTTTGTGGCCCATCTAATCTAGCTACAAAGGCGCTAAGACTCAAAGTAATGTTTGGGTTGAGAATGTCTTCAACATGAACTTCTTTGCGCCTCTGCATCTTTGTGGCTAGCTTATATACTAATTATTTTCTTAGCGCCTTGGGGCCTTTGTGGCCCATCTAATCTAGCTACAAAGGCGCTAAGACTCAAAGTAATGTTTGGGTTGAGAATGTCTTCAACATGAACTTCTTTGCGCCTCTGCATCTTTGTGGCTAGCTTATATACTAATTATTTTCTTAGCGCCTTGGGGCCTTTGTGGCCCATCTAATCTAGCTACAAAGGCGCTAAGACTCAAAGTAATGTTTGGGTTGAGAATGTCTTCAACATGAACTTCTTTGCGCCTTCGGGCCTTTGTGGCTAGCTTATATAATAAGTATTTTTCTTAGTGCCTTGGGGCCTTTGTGGCTAGTTAATTAATCTCTGTACCTCTCAAAGAATTCGATGATGCGGGCGATGCGGTCGATACGGCGGTTGATGTCTCCGGAGCGGGAAAGCTCGTGGCCCTCGCCAGGGTAGCGCACATACTCCACAGGCTTGCCGAGGATCTTGAGGCTTTTGTAAAGTAGCTCACTTTGTCTGACTCCGGTTCTGTAATCCACGTCCCCGTGCTTGATCAGCAGAGGAGTTTGGATCTGGTCCACATAGGTTTGAGGGGAATTGTAATCCAGAATCTCCTTCACGCCTTCTTCCCAGGGGTAGCCAAAGTGGTTGGGGACCAATCTCCAGGCGTTTCCTTCTCCCAAAAAGAAAGTGAGTTCGTAAACCCCTCTTTGGGCAAATGCAGCCTTAAACCTGTGGTCATGGCCTACAATCCAAGCAGTAAGGTAACCGGCATAGCTTCCTCCTGTCAAAAACAACTGATCACCGTCGATCCAGTCGTAGCGGCTCTGGGCATCATCCAAAGAGCCTAGCACATCACTTGCCGGGCCGTCTCCCCAATCCTGGAAATTGCCTTTTTGGAATGCCCTTCCATAACCTCCCGAACCTCTTGGATTGGCATATACCACGCCGTAACCTCTGGCGGTCATGGTCTGGTATTCATGCCACATGGAAAACTCACCCGGTCCCCACATGGCCGAAGGTCCCCCGTGCATCTGCAGCACCGTAGGGTATTTTTCCCCCTCTCTGCGGTCCACCGGCTCCATTACCCAATAATCGATCTCAAAGCCATCCTGACTTATTTGATGGGCGGTAGGCTTTGAAATTTTGCGCTCTGCCAACCAGCTGTCGTTGAATGAGGAGAATTTTTGGGCATTTCCAGCATCCAGATCCGCTAGATAGATTTCACTAGGGTTCTCTATTTGGGTCAAGGCATATACCAGCCTGTCACTGTCGATGTCAAAACTTTGAACGCCTACTGGCCCTTCGATCAATGGGGTAGTGCTGCCTCCCTCTATGGAGGTTCTGAAAAGTGTCACGCCTCCAATATTTGGAGCGGTATAATAAATGTGTTGCCCGTCTTTGGACCATTTGCCGGAATAAACGCTTCTGTCCAGGTCTTCGGTGATCCAGCGGAACTGTGAGCCATCTGGCTTCATTATGCCCAGCATGCCCAAATTGTAACTTGGTTCCGTGATGTCCTGACCGGACACCAACACCCATTCCCCATCAGGGGAGAAGGATGGATTTCCAACCCTGTGGTCCTCTATATGCAAAACCTGCGTTGGGGAGCCGCCATCTAGGGGTATTCTGTACACATCCGTGTGCATGGTCTCATCTGGGTGATCCTCATATTTCACCGACGAGGCCAGCAGGAAATTGCCGTCAGGAGCCCAGTCAGCGGAGAAATAATTCTGGAAACCATTGGTTAACTGGCGGCTTTCCTTGGTGTTGATGTCAATTACCGATAGGTGGCTGAATTGCATGTCGGGGCTTAAATCTTTTTCCCCGAGAAAATTAAGTCTGGTGATCACCTTTGGGTCCTTATCGGCGGCATTTTTGGCTAAATAAGCCCTCATTTCTTCCAAGGAGCCATCTACATTCGGCTTAACGTCTTCTTTGGCTTTTCCATCCTTAATTGCGCCATAATGTGGTTCATCACCAAACTCTCTGCCCGGTCTTTCGTATTCCCATGTGGGTTCGCCCTCCAGTTCCCAGATGGGCAGGGTGCTGCTGAAAAGGATTTTCTTGCCATCGGGAGACCATTTTGGGGAGGAAGCCCCGTGTTTGGCCGAAGTAAGCACTTGGGCCTCTCCACCTTCCAGTGAAAGGAGATAGATTTGGGCCTTGCCGTCTTTGGATCTCACAAAGGCCAATGTTTTGCCATCGGGTGATAGTTCTGCGCTACGGGTGGAATTGTCGCTGCTGGTGAGGGGCCGGGCGCGGTCGGGATTGTCAATGGGGGCTATGAATACCTGGCTTTTGTATTGGTATTTTTCCTTTTCCTGTTCGATGAAGTTTTTGACAAAAATCAGGTGCTTCCCATCCGGGGTTAACTTGTGGTCAGAAGTACTTACGATCTTGGTCAAGTCACTGATCTGTACAGGTTTTTTCTCTTGTGCCAAGGCCGATAATAGGCTTAGCTGAAGGAAGAGAAGGAAAATCAAACTGTTTTTTTTAATCATAGTCCTTAGATAAGTTGGGTTGAATAGGAATGAATATAAAAAATATTGCTATTATTAAGCACGTATTTTTATATAAATGGTAAAAAAAGTAAGTATAACAAATAGCTGGGTGCAAATCCCAGAAATGTTTATTTGTAGGAAAAATTGTGTATAGCGTGGAATCCAGCATCTTTCAGTCAATTGATATTGCAGAGTATTTTGATAAAATAAATGACCCTCTGTTTATATTCAGTGAGAGTGAAGTAATATATTTTAATAATAGTTTTAAAAATCATTTTGAAAGCCTTCCAAAGAGCTGGGAACAGTTCTTTAAGGAACCCAACTTGGTGGAAGAGCTTCAGAATTTTTTTAATGGGGGCAATTTGCCTTCTCCACAGGTGGCCAAAGATTCCCTGGAGCAGGCCGAGAAGAAATCATTCTATATCTGGGAGTTTGTAAAGATGCCTTCCAAGGAGGGGCAACCGCTCTGCATGGCCAAGGGCCGCAAGAAGGTGACCTTCACCGAGATTCTTTTCGACCACCTTAGTCAGGAATCGGAAGAGGTAAAAAGGAGTGAGGTGAGCCTTATCCACAATATCCTGCGAAACAGCCACGATATGATTGCCATTTTGGACAAAAATGGCATTTTCAGATACATCAGCCCTGCCACCGTACAGATATTGGGCTATGACCTCCATGAGGTGATCGGCAAATCCTTTATGTACCTGGTCAAAAACGGCTTTATCACCATTGAAAAAGGGAATTTCGAAGACCTGGACGACAGTGAGAAGGAGATTGAAATAGATTTTTGGATCAAGACCAAAGATGGGAAAAACCTGTTTTTGGAGAGCTTCGGCAAAAACCTGCTCAATGATCCCGAGATCAACGGCCTGCTTTTCAGTGCCCGGGACATCACTGCCATCAAGAAATCGGAAAAGTCGCTCAAGAAACGGTACGAACTAGAGCAACTGATCAACCGGATTTCTGCCCGGTTTGTAAACTCGGATGTCAAAAACTTCGACGAAGTATTCAATGAAGCCTTGCGCTTAATTGGGAAGTTTGAAAAAGCAGACCGCAGCTACATTTTCTTGGTTCATCAGGACCTGAAGGTGCTTGAAAACGTCTATGAATGGACGGCCGATGGGGTGGAACCCCAGATTGAGTATTTAAAGGAGCTGCCTTACTCTGAAGAGGAGATCATTATCCAAGGGCTACTCAGAAGGGACATTACGGTGATTCCTGATATTGAGAAATTGAGTGACCGCTATATGTATGAAAAGGAAATCTACCGGCAGCAGGGAATTAAATCCCTTATGGTGATTCCTATTTTTTCCGAACATCAGCTGATTGGTTTCTTTGGGCTCGATGCCGTAAAAGAAAGGCGGGAATGGCATGCCAATGACGAGTATGTATTGCGTCAGTTGGGGGATGTGTTTGCCGGAAGCTTTATCAACCGCTCTATCAAGGTAAAGCTTGAGCGGAATGAAAACCTATTGGCTTCCACGGAGCTGTTGGCCAAATCGGGTTCCTGGAGGTTCAGCAACACCAAAAAGCGGATCTATTTTTCCAAAGGCCTCAACAATATCTTTGAGCTGGACGAAAATCTGGAATACGCCAAGATCAACGATTTCTTCAAACTGGTGAGCCCCAAAGTGAGGATGGAAATCACTACCAATGTGAAGCGTTCCCTGAAATATAGGGAGTCCTCCAGCGGGGAGTTTTCTATCACTGCCAAGGGGGGAGGTTTGAAACACATCACTTATTCCATTCAGGTAAAGGAAAACTATACCAATTCCGAGTTGGAGATTTTCGGCTATTGCAGGGACATCACCTCCAAGAAAAATGCGGAGAAAAACCTCTTGTTGCAGTCCCAGATCCTGGCCCAGGTCAATGACGCCATTTTTGTGACCGACAAAAACTTGAGGGTAATCTATATGAATCAGTCGGCGGATAAAGGTTATTCCACGGATGATTTTGAAGAAAATAAGACCACGCTTTCCCAATTGATCAGCGTCATTCTTCCCAACAGCAAAAAGCTGGAGGAGCTAAAGATAAAGGTAGATGAAAATGGATCTTGGGTGGGAGAGGTGGAAATTGAAACCAAGCAGGGGAGGTTTGAACCCCATGAGCTTGCCGTTAATCCCTTTAAGGATGATGAGGGCAAGCCGATAGGGTATTCCTTTTTGGCCAAAAACCTTACTTTCCAGAAAAACAGTGAGGAGATAGCCAAAAAATCCAGACTGATCATTGAAAACAGCCCTGCGGTACTGTTTACTCTGGATCCCAATGAGAATTTCAGGATTAATTTCATTACGGATAACATCAGCCAGTTTGGGTACAATGCTGAAGAGGTAGTTCGAAATCAGACTTCCATACTAGATTTCATCCACCCCGATGATGCCAAGGAGTTGCTCCATTACCATAAGAGTAACACCACGGATACGGGGGTTCCTTCTTTTTCGGGGGAATACCGCTTCAGGACAGCTGATGGGGCCTATAGATGGGTGGAAGACAGGACTCGGGAGATCTATGACAAAAACGGCAAGATTCTTCTACATGAAGGCCTTTTCCAGGATGTTACCGAAAGGAAAAAGCACCGCCTGGAGATTGAAAGAAACGAAAAGCGGTATAGGGTGTTGGCTTCCAACATCCCTTTTACCAATGTATTTCTGATAGATAAAAACCTCAAATACATTGTGGCTGAAGGACCAAACTTCAAATATTGGGGGATGGATTCAGGTACATTTGAGGGAAAAACAATCTATGAGGTGCATACCACCAATTTGGAAAAGATAGAACCGGTAGTGGAGGCTGCGCTCAAAAAGAGGCGAACTGTACAGGAAACCATCACGCTGCTAAGCCGAGTTTACGAGCTTACGGCCAAGCCGATTATTGCGGGTGATGAGGTGGAATATATCCTAGGCATAGTGCGGGATATCACGGAGGAATACCGTGTGAAGCAGGATCTTCAGCGCAGTGAGGAGAAGTACAGAAACCTGGTGGAGGAATCCACCGAGATCATCTTCTCCCTCGGTGCCGATTTGGAATTGACCTATATCTCACCCAATGTCAAGCAGTTTTTAGGCTATGAGCCTCATGAAGTTACGTCGGCTAGCTTAAATAAGTTTTTACACCCTGAGGACACCGAAGTCTTTGTGGAGAAGATGAAGGAAAATGATATTTTCTTCCAGGACAACCAATATTTGGAGTTTAGGCTTGTCCATAAGAAAGGGGAATACCGAATCTTTTCTGCCAATGGAAAAGTGATCAAAGACCAGAACGGCAAATTTAAATATTACACCGGTATAGCCAGGGATATCTCAAAGCTCAAGGAAGCCCAGCGTGAACTTTACATTGCCAAGGAAAAAGCCGAACAGGCATCCATGGTCAAGTCGCAGTTTCTAAGTATCATGAGCCACGAGATCCGTACGCCTATGAATGCCGTGATTGGGATGTCCCACCTTCTGATAGAGGAGGATCCTAGGCAGGACCAGCTGGAGAACTTGAGGACGCTGCAGTTTTCGGCAGAAAACCTGCTGGGTCTGATTAATGATATTTTGGATTACAGTAAAATCGAGTCCGGAAAAATCGAGCTGGAGCACGTGGATTTTGAGCCGAGAAACGTGCTTAACCGCATGATGCACAGCCATACCTTCCAGGCCAGGGAAAAATCCCTTGAAATCATCGCCAAAGTGGATAACAGGGTGCCTGAGATACTCAACGGTGACCCGGTTCGGTTGGGTCAGATTATCAACAACCTGATTTCAAACGCCATCAAGTTTACAGAAAAAGGCCATGTGAAGATTTCCCTGAGTAACATAGGGGAAACCGATGACAAGGTTACGGTAAGGTTTATGTTTGAAGATACCGGTATTGGTATCGATGAGGATAAAAAGGATATCATCTTTGAGGCCTTTACCCAGGCCAGTACCGAAACTACGCGTAAGTTTGGTGGAACGGGGTTGGGCTTGGCCATTGTCAAGAAACTGGTTGAGCTGTTTGATAGCCGCATAGTGGTGCAGTCCCAAAAAGGGAGGGGTACGCTTTTCATGTTTGACATTGAGTTTAACAAGTACATCAAGAAATCTATCGTCCATAAGGACAGTCAGGATTCCAGTGTTAAGAATCTAACCCAGGCCAGGATATTGGTAGCCGAGGACAACTTGGTCAACCAGATCATGATCCGCAAGTTTCTCACCAAATGGGAGGCCGGGCATGTGGAGTTTGCCAATGACGGGGTGGAGGCCTTGAAGCTTTTTGAGGCGGGAGACTTCAACCTTATTTTGCTTGACCTGCAGATGCCCGAAATGGATGGATTTGAGGTTGCCAAGGTAGTCAGAAGCCATCCCAACGAGCAGAAAAGGACCATTCCGATCATCGCCCTTACGGCCTCCAGCCTCATCGAGGTCAAGGACCAGTTGGATGAAGTGGGCATGGACGATTACATTCCCAAGCCGTTTAACCCGGATAATCTATATGCCAGGATGATAAAATACCTGCAGAAGTAAAATTCAGGTATCATTTCTGTTATGTGAAGGAATAGCTTAATTTTGGGCCCAAATTCAAGTTGATGCGGATATTCTTTACCATTCTCATAAATGTATTGCTGGTCAGCCTGGCTTCCGCCCAAGGTTCCAGACACCAGAGAAGCACACTGCACCTTATCCAGGGTAATGCCGGTGCCAACCTAAGGGAGTTTAACCAGCTGCTGGAAGATAAGGGAATCAGCCCCCTTCGCAGGGGCTATTCCACTTTTGGCATAGGTTACCAAAACAGGTTCAACGATTTTGTGCTCGGCTTTGAGCTTTACCACAACAACGGTCCCCAGTCCACATTCCGTGACTATACCATTGATTACCGCACCTCCAGGGCCTACTTGAATGTCGGTTATGCCTTTACGGAGGAAGGGCGCTTTCACCTGATTCATTATATGTCCATAGGTGTAGGCTACCTCAATTTTGAGATGCTGGAGGAAAACCGCCCCGAATCGATGGCTGGCTTTCTGGCGGATCCCGAGATGGGTTTTATTTTGCGCCAAAACAATATTCACAAAGGCAGCCAGAAATTTGGTGGGCTGCTTACTGAAATAGGTTTTCAGGTCGGCTATGATATAGACCTGCCGGTGATGGAAGAATCAATTGAGGTGATTGCCAAATTCGGGTATTCATTCAGCCCCTTTGAAAATGCCTGGAACAGGAAAGGAATAGCTTTTGACAATGCCCAAAGTGGTCCATTTCTGCGCTTGGGAGCGGGGATAAGCCTTCCAGACTATAATTATTTCTACAGGGATGCCTCCCTGGGCGTACACTTGCTATATGGTTTGCACTTTACCCGGCCTAGCCAGTTGAATGAATCCTTGAGTACATATGGATATCAGCAGTTCCAAGGCAGGCCCAGCAATTGGGGCTTGAAGATCCTGGGGGAAAACCGCGGGACGCTATACGGTCTGGATATCTACAACCTCGCCTATGGCGGACAGGCAAATGCCGAAAGGTCGCATACGCTGAACAGTGTGCGGGTTTACGGCAACTTCGGTCAAAAGCTTTATGACCACAAGAATGTGGAAATGGGCGTATTGGGGGGCTTTGGATATGGCAACCTGCGCTACACCACTTTAAAGGATATGAAGCCAGACTTCCCATTGTTGTTTGAGGAGCCAAACCATGACGGGTATTTACGGACTTGGGGCTTTTTGGCCAAGCCGGAGCTTTACCTCGCCTATGCCATGCCGTTGAGCAAGCGTAAATCCTTTGACCTGATTTATAGTGCACATTTCGGCTATGAACTTCCTGTGGGAAGGTTTAGGCTGGCCGATATGGGGATGAACAAATACGTGGCAGGGCCCTATGTGCAGTTTGGGTTTGGGATCAGGCCGTAATGTGCAAAGAGGGGAAGTGATTTGGTTTTAGCTCCCACCCCTAAAGGGACTTTTGATTTTTTAAGAATGATGCAAGTTTATGTATTTATAAATAAATTTGCTTACTTTGTAATATTAGCTTATCAAGAAAGACCGAGGGAAGGGCCCGTTGACGTCTTAGCAACCTGTAGAAAGAAGGTGCTAACTCCCGTTCCGGAAACGCCGGAAAAAGATGAGCCGTATGAAAATACTCGTTATTTTTATCCGTTCGTGTCTGTCTATGATAAGCTTTTTAAACTACGAACTATATGCCAAACCGAACAGACCTATTACTCCAAGCCCTCCGTCAAAAGATCCTGATTCTGGATGGGGCCATGGGGACCATGATTCAGCGCTACCAGCTTACAGAAGAGGATTTTAGAATTCCAGAACTACAAGATCATCCCCAATCCCTAAAGGGAAACAATGACCTTTTGTCCTTGAGTCGTCCCGATGTGATTGCGGCCATCCATAGGGCATATTTGGATGCTGGGGCGGATATTATCGAAACCAATACCTTTAGCAGCACCACCATTGCCCAAGCCGATTATGGACTTGAGCATTTGGCCTATGAGCTGAATCTGAAGTCGGCCGAGATCGCCAAAAAGGAAGCATTGGCCTATTCTGAGCAAAATCCGGATAAGCCCAGGTTTGTGGCCGGAGCCATTGGTCCCACCAACAGGACGGCATCCATTTCCCCTGATGTCAACGACCCGGGATTTAGGGCCATTACCTTTGACCAACTAGCCGAGGCATATGCCGAGCAGGTGAGGGGGCTGCTGGATGGAGGGGCAGATATTTTATTGGTGGAAACAATCTTTGATACCTTGAATGCCAAGGCCGCTCTATACGCTATTCAAGATGTGTTTGAAGAAAAAGGTATTCCCCTTTCCCCAGAGGAAGGAGGGATCCCTATTATGATCAGTGGCACCATTACCGATGCCTCTGGCAGAACCCTTTCCGGCCAGACTACTGAGGCTTTTCTGATCTCACTTTCACATGTCCCCCTGTTGAGTATAGGCCTTAACTGTGCTTTGGGGGCCAAGGAGCTGAGGCCTTATTTAAAAGTACTTTCTGAAAAGGCCCCATTCTACGTGTCTGCCTACCCCAATGCCGGTTTGCCTAACGAGTTTGGGCAATACGACCAGGGTCCAGAAGAAATGGCCAAGCAGGCGGAGGTTTTTCTCAAGGAAGGGTACATCAATATCCTTGGAGGGTGCTGTGGCACTACTCCGGATCATATTGCTGCATTGGCACAAGTCTCAGCTAGCTATTCACCCAGAAAAGCAACATTGCAAACCGAATCAAACCTACCTATATGAATAAGACATTTCCATTGAAACTTTCAGGGTTGGAGCCTTTGCTCATCACTCCTGAAATCAATTTTGTCAATATTGGAGAAAGGACCAACGTGACCGGCTCCAAGAAATTTGCCCGTTTGATTTTAAATGGGGATTATGAGGAGGCTTTGGAAGTGGCTCTTGAACAGGTGAGAGGCGGTGCCCAGGTGTTGGATGTATGCATGGATGAAGGCATGCTGGATGGAGAAGCGGCCATGGTGAAATACCTGAACCTTATTGCCTCAGAACCTGAAATATCCAGAATCCCCATCATGATAGACAGCTCCAAGTGGAATATCATCCTGGCGGGACTCAAATGCATACAGGGGAAGGGGATTGTGAATTCCATAAGCCTGAAAAACGGGGAGGAGGAGTTTCTCCACCAAGCCAAAACCATCAAGAAATTTGGAGCGGCTGTCGTGGTGATGGCTTTTGATGAGGACGGACAAGCCGATACCTATGAGAGAAGGGTGGAGATCTGTAAGAGGAGTTATGACCTGTTGACCCAAAAGGCCAGGTTTAACCCTGCCGATATCATTTTTGACCCCAATATTTTTCCGGTGGCCACCGGGATGGAGGAGCATCGCAGAAATGCGCTTGATTTCTTTGAGGCCACCAAATGGATCAAATCCAACCTGCCAGGGGCAAGGGTAAGTGGAGGAGTAAGTAATGTCTCCTTTTCTTTCCGGGGTAACAACCCCGTAAGGGAAGCTATGCATGCCTCTTTTCTATATCACGCCATCAAACACGGGATGGACATGGGGATTGTGAACCCCACCATGCTGGAAGTCTATGATGACATTGACAAGGAGCTGCTGGAAAGGGTGGAGGATGTATTTTTCGACCGGAGGGAAGATGCTACTGAGAGGCTGCTGGAATTTGCCGAAACGGTGAGGTCCAAGGATAAAAAAGAGGTGGCTTCTGAAGAATGGCGTCAGGAAAGTGTGGAGATAAGGATAGAGCATGCTTTGGTGAAGGGCGTTATCGATCATATCATTGATGATACCGAAGAGGCCAGGTTAAAATATCAAAGTCCATTAAAGGTGATTGAAGGCCCATTGATGGACGGAATGAACGTGGTGGGAGACCTTTTTGGTGAAGGGAAGATGTTTTTGCCCCAAGTGGTGAAGTCAGCCCGAGTGATGAAAAAAGCAGTGGCCTACCTTGAGCCCTTCATGCCCAAAGCGGGAGATGAGGGCTATGAAGTAAGCCAGGGCAAGATCAAAAAAGTGCTTTTAGCCACTGTAAAAGGGGATGTCCACGATATTGGAAAAAACATTGTCGGGGTAGTTTTAGCCTGCAACAGCTACCAGATCGTGGATTTGGGCGTGATGGTGGATGCACAGAAGATCATCGATGAAGCCGTAAAACAGGATGTGGATGTGATAGGTCTAAGTGGTCTGATTACCCCTTCTTTGGATGAAATGGTTAATGTGGCCAGTGAGATGGAACGTCAGGGGCTAAAACTACCTCTCCTGATAGGCGGCGCCACCACCAGTAAAATCCATACTGCGGTGAAAATTGACCCCGTTTATTCCGGTTCTGTGGTCCATGTACAGGATGCCTCGAAGTCCGTTCCCATTGTGGGTGAGTCGATCCAGGAGAGCGGCAGGGAAGTGTTTAAAGAAAAGGTAAAAACTGAATATGCCTCCCTCCGTGTGGCCCATGAGGCTAAGCAAGAAGCCAAGCAGTTGGTTAGCTTTGGGCAGGCGGTGGAAAATGCCGCAGACCTATCCGCTACTAAACCGGTGGTGCCAAAAAGCTTGGGAAGAAAAACGATTGGGTTTGATATAGCGGTTTTGCGCCATTATATTGATTGGACTCCATTCTTTAGCACCTGGATGCTAAGCGGGCGGTATCCGAAGATTTTGGAAGACAAGGTGGTTGGGAATGAAGCCAAAAAGCTTTTCGCAGAGGCCAACGCCTTGCTGGATAGGATTGTAGAGGAGAAGTGGTTTGAGGCAAGAGGAGTGTATGGGATATTTCCCGTTCAAAGGATTGGTGAGGATGTAGAAGTAGAGGCCGATGGAAACCCAACCTTTCATTTTCTGCGTCAGCAGGGGAAAAAGGGAAAAGGGGTTCCAAACCGTTCCCTGGTGGATTTTCTTTCACCTAAAGAAAAAGATTATCTTGGGGCTTTTGCCGTGGCAGCTGGTATTGGCATGGAAGCCAAGCTTGCCGAATATGAAAAGGCAGGTGATGACTATAATGCCATCATGCTCAAAGCCCTAGCCGACAGACTGGCTGAGGCCGCAGCGGAATACCTTCATCAAAAAGTAAGAAAAGAAGAATGGGGGTATGCGGAAGGGGAGACTTTGGAAAATGAAGACTTGATCCGTGAGAAATACCAGGGGATCAGGCCGGCTCCGGGCTATCCAGCCTGTCCCGAACACTCGGAAAAAGCAACCTTGTTTGACCTGCTAAACGCTGGAGAGATAGGGGTGAGGCTTACGGAGAGCTTTGCCATGTTGCCTACTTCTGCAGTGAGCGGCTTTTACTTTGCCCATCCGGAGAGCAAGTATTTCGGTTTGGGGAAAATCGGCAAAGACCAGGTAGCCGATTATGCCAATAGAAAGGGGATCAGCCTGGAACTTGCTGAGCGCTATCTTTCGCCCAATCTTGCCTATACACCAGAAATCAAACCTATAGAACAGCTATAAATGAAAATTACAGAATATATAGAGCAGGCGGATAAATGTCTGTTCTCTTTTGAAATCCTACCTCCCTTGAAGGGGCAGAGTATCCAGCATTTAATGGAGGGAATCTCCCCCCTCATGGAATTTAATCCCCCATTCGTGGATGTGACCTACCATAGGGAGGAATTTATTTATAAAAAGCACCCCAATGGACTTTTAGAGAAGGTCAGCACCAAGAAAAGACCTGGCACAGTAGGGATATGCGCCGCCATCATGCATAGGTTTCATGTGGAGGCCGTTCCCCATCTGCTTTGTGGAGGATTCACGAGAGAGGAAACTGAAAATGCGCTTATTGACCTGAATTTTATAGGTGTCCAAAATGTGTTGGCCCTAAGGGGGGATGCCCCAAAAACCGAGTCCAAATTCACGCCTGAGGATAACGGCCATCATTATTCCAAGGATCTGGTCAAGCAGATTGTGGACATGAACCATGGAAAGTATCTGCATGAGGAGACGGAAGTAGGCTTCCATACTAACTTTTGTGTGGGTGTGGCCGGATATCCCGAAAAACATTTCGAGGCCCCAAACATGAAGTTTGACCTCAAGCATCTCAAAGCCAAAGTGGATGCTGGTGCGGAATATATTGTGACGCAGATGTTTTTTGACAATAAGAAATTCTTTGATTTTGTGGACAAGGTTAGGGAGTTGGGTATCACCGTTCCCATCATTCCGGGTCTGAAACCCATTACCACGCTTAGTCAGTTGACCAACCTGCCCCGTACTTTCTTTTTGGATCTGCCGGATGACTTGCTCGACGAACTTGAAAAATGCAAGTCCAACCAGGATGTAAAAGAGGTGGGAATAGAATGGTCAATCCACCAAAGCAAGGAACTTATCGAGAGGGGTACCCCTTGTCTCCATTACTACACCATGAGTAAGGCGGATGCAACTTACCGAATAGCAAAGGCCCTATTCTGAGGAAATTTGCCTAATTTTAGGCTGAACCTGAATATGACCCCATGAAAATAATCGAATGTCCGCGGGATGCCATGCAAGGCATGAGCGGATTTATTGATACGGCCATGAAGGCCGCTTACATCAACCAGCTGCTGGAAGTTGGCTTTGATACCATTGACTTTGGTAGCTTTGTAAGCCCTAAGGCCATCCCACAGATGCGGGATACGGCGGAAGTGCTTGAGCTTTTGGATTTGTTTAAAAGCAAGTCCAAGCTTTTGGCCATCATAGCCAATGTACGGGGTGCAGAGGATGCACTTCATTTTGAGGAAATTGACTATTTGGGATTTCCGCTTTCGATTTCCGAAAGCTTCCAGCAGCGCAATACCAATAAATCCATCCAGGATGCCTTGGAAACTGTGGAGAATATCCAGAATCTCTGTGAAACCAAGGGTAGAACATTGGTCACTTATATAAGTATGGGTTTTGGGAATCCATATGGGGAGGATTTTTCCCCGGAGCTTGTGGCGGAGTTTGTGGAAAAGCTAGATGAAATAGGCGTCCAGATCATTTCATTTGCTGACACAATCGGTGTTGCCCAGCCGGAATTGATCAAGAGTATATTTGAGACCAATATCCAGGCATTTCCCCATATCGAGTTTGGGGCACACTTCCATAGCACCCCGGATACTATCCAGGAAAAAGTGGAGGCAGGTCTCCAAGGAGGCTGCCGCAGATTTGATGGAGCCTTGAGAGGGTATGGTGGCTGCCCTATGGCCAAGGATGATTTGGTAGGTAACGTGGCTACCGAGAAGTTGATTGAGGTATTAGAGGCCAACGGCCATGAGCTTGGCCTAAACAAAATGGAGCTTGGAGAGGCGATGAAGCTTGCCCAGGTGATATTTCCCTAGGTTAGAACTTATTATATAGTACTTAGTACGTAGTACCTAGTACAGAAAAAGGTACCAAGTACAACGTACCAGGTACCAGGTATTCGCGGCGGCGGATTAAGGTTGCCCACTGCGTGGGTATTTGCGGGTTTGAAGGCGCAGCCTTCATTTTCCTTATCCCGAGGCGCAGGCTCGGGAAAACTTTCGGCTTTATACTTGGTACGTGGTACCTGGTACTTGGTACCATAATTCCCTCTACAGTTGCATTTGAAACCACCTAAAACCATTTTTCAATGATAATTTTTGCATTTCAAATAATATTTCTTGCTTTCTAAATATTTAGGATTTAATTTGCGCCTAATATTTTAATCCTATTATTGGTTATTTTAAAGAAGTATTATGAGAATTTTACAGGTTTCTGCTTTGGCAGTTTTCTTTTTAGGCTTAATGGCCTGTAACAATGAGGATTCAGTTCCAAATGCTAGACAGGACTCAACTATTAGTATCAACAACGATTCCGAGAGTTTGTCCAAAAGAATTAAGACCTCTTCTGCAGGTGTGGTGGGAATGAGGGGTTTTTCAGATGCGGCCTCCAGAGGCTTGGATTCTGAAAAAATGCCGGCAGGTACTATGGCTCTTGAGCTAGTGGGACAGGTGGCTCCGCCGGTGGTCAACGGTGTGACGCTTCAGGCAAACCACGTCGGTATCGATGGGGATTATGCATATGTGGCTTACACTACACAAGGTCCGATTTTCCACGGGGCTATTGAGGTTTTGGATATCAGCAATTTGCCTACTCCAAAAATGGTGAGCCAGGCTATATTTAAGCATTCCAACATCAATTCCATCACTTACGATGCAGGTAAGCTTTACATGGCCATTTCTTCTGATATTTATAAGGAGGAAGGGGTTGAAGCTCCATCAAACCTGCTAAGTGTATCTGTGGCAAACGGACAACTTGCAAATGATTTTAAGTTTCACGCTGTGTCAGGTTCTGCCGGTACGGATGTGATCCATACTGAAAACAAGGTGATTGTAACCAGCGGTACTTCCGGTGCGGCCAGTATTTTTGATATCAATACGATGGAAATGGTGAAGGAGGTAGAAATGGAAGACCTTCGCTCCGTAGTATATGGCAACGGCAAATTGGCCGTGCTTGATGGAACTAAAGGTGTCAATTTCTTGGATTTGGCAAATTTCTCTGTGACGGGCAATATTCCGGTCAACTTGACCATTCCCCATTCCAAAAGAACCATGGATATTCATGGCGACCAGCTTTTGGTTGCCGAAGGACCTAATGGTGTTGGCGTATATGACATGATCAGCGGTGCGTTGGTAGACAGATTGGCTATCCCAGAAGGAGAAAATGAGGTTGCCATTGAGGACTTTGTAACCAATGCCGTTTCTACCAACCAAGGTCATATCTTCATGGCCAATGGGGGAGCTGGGCTGAGCGTATCTGAGTTTGGTGCAAATAAAGTTGAGGAACTAGGCGTACTTGAGATCGGAGGATCGTCAAACTATGTAAGAGTAAATGATGATTACATTTTTGTAGCAAGTGGAAAAGAAGGCCTTCAGGTTATCAAAACCAACAGAATCGATGAGGTAACCGACCCTATATGTGATGGCCTTCCTAGATACACGGGAAATGCTACCATGAATGTGAATAACGGGGCACAGGGTTACTCCGGAACGGCCCTGGTGCACGTGGTAAACGTAAATGATGAGTTGACATATTGCGGTTCTTTGGCCGTAACCAACCGTGTAAATGTAAATCAACAAGGGCAGTTTAACATGAGAGGAAATCTTGTGGTTGGTAAGCAGGGAGAAAATTCAGGTTTGATTATCAATGGAAAAATGACTGTAAATGGACATTTGGTTGTCTACGGAGATCTTACCTTAAATAATAGAGCTGTGTTGGAGTTTGTTGGTGAAAACTCAACTTTAACGGTGTTTGGAAGAACAAGCATTCACAATCAGGCCTCCATGACAGGCAATTTTAAGAACTTAACCAAATAGAACTTCGAATATATTTTAACATAAAAGTTAGGTTACTAGCCTGGATCTTTGATTCAGGCTAGTTTTTTTTCCAAACATTTTTTGTCTTTTAAGGCTAGTATATTGATGGAAGACAATCTGATTTTTGCCTTTGTACTGACTTTGCTGGCCGGAATGTCAACCGCTTTAGGTGGTGCAGTGGCCTTTACCAAGTACGGAAAGAAAGAATCCCTATTATCATTTGGACTCGGTTTGGCGGCAGGTGCGATGATTTTTATTTCCTTTTTTGAGCTCATTGTGGAGGCCATGAAATTTTTTGCCGATGAGGAGGGGAGCTCGGCAGCCTTTATCAGAGTTTCCTTGGCCTTTGTGGGAGGAATGGCTGTTTTGGCTGTGATTGGGCATGTGAGCAAAGGCGTAACGGATAAACTTAAGGTCAGTAAATTTGAAATTGAAAAGCTTTCCCAAGATGAGGAAAGTGATGAGAAACAGACCAAACTTTATCGGGCGGGCATGGTCACAGCTGTGGCATTGGCAGTGCACAATATCCCTGAAGGCCTGGTTACTTTCTTGACTGCCATTCAAGATCCCAAATTGGGAATTGGGATTGCCATAGCTATAGGTTTGCACAATATTCCGGAAGGGATGGCGGTGGCAATGCCACTCTATCATAGTCTTAAGGTTAAAAAAAGGATCATCTGGTTAACTCTGATACCCGCCGCTGCGGAACCTTTGGGCGCGCTGGTTGCCTATCTGTTGTTCTTTAGAAGCTTCGACATGCATGCCATACAGATGGTCAATGTTTTCTTGGCCAGCATCATGGTGTATATATCCCTTTTCGAGCTGCTTCCCACGGCCTTTCAGTTGAAACATGAAAGTTATTCGAAATGGGGCTTACTGGTAGGCATGATCTTGATCGGGATTACTTTGGCAGTGACCGGGTAATTACCCTCTGCCTTCCATAATCCTAAAAAACAGGATATGCGCCATCCTGCGGGCGTGTTCTTTGGCGAAGTTGGTGTTGGGGCCTTGGAAATGCTGATCCAAGGTGGTGAACCAGAGCTCAAGCCAATTGCCAAAATGGGCCTGCTGGATTTGTTGGTCGGTTTCCTGATCCACATCCCTATGCACTTTTACGGGGTTGAATTTTCCAGCACCGGGACCGGTGTTTAGTATCACCATTTCCCAAAAGTCTGTCAGCCTTTCGAGATGGGTGGGCCAATCGTGCACAATGCCGTTGAAAATAGGCCCTAGGGTATCATGAGCCCTTACTTTTTCATAAAAACTATTCACCAGTAAAGAAACCTCTTTTCTACTCTCTATGTCTGTTTTGATCATTTTTATTGACCTTTTGGCGGCCAATTTAGCAAGTTTTGGATTAAGCCCCTGCAGAATTTTGGGAAACCTTGGTAAATTCTTGTCGCAGAACTACCTTTAGGGAAAAGTTTAAAAGTTATGCTCCATGATGCCTTTTGCCAGTTTTTTGGGATTGAGGGGACGGAAGACCGAAGACGGGAGACGGAAGAGGGGAGATGTGGGCAGCAATTTTATCGTTTTACTGATGCAATTATAAATGAGAAACTTCCTGGTTTTAGCCATTTTTATCCTTGCCTCCTGTCAGGCCAGCACTTCTGATGACAAAAAGCGCGATAGCAAACGCTACCCAAATGATGATGCACCATTGGCTTGGCTGATGAGAGAGATGTTTGAGGACATGGAGGACATTAAAGCTTCTGTGGAGAGGGGGGAGCAGATCAAGTCTTATGTGGAGAAGCATCAGGAGCTGTTGACCTTACGGGGTACCGAGCCTCATAAATCCCAGCAAGCCAGTTTTCAGGTGATGGGAAATGGGTATCTGGAAAGCCTAAATGTACTTGAGTCCTCCGATGAACCTGAGGAATTGCTCTCCAATTATCAAACCCTGGTCAATTCCTGCCTCGCCTGCCACACCAACTATTGCCCCGGCCCGATGCAGCGTATAAGAAAGCTGGAAATGAATTAAAAATGGGTGATAAAGGACGAAAAAATGGGTCACGAAGGGCACAAAGTTTAAAAGAAGTAGCACAAAGTTGTTTTAATTACGAGGTGTAAAGTGGTCTAAGGTCAGTCACGTTTGTTAAAATGATGAATGTTGAATGATGAATTATGAATGATGAATAAATGAAGGTTATTCACGTTGCACTGATGCCCCATCCGAAGGGCGCAGCTCGAAGGGAGGGCCCCGGGTAATAAAGACGTTAAATAATAGAAAAGCCTTCAAGTTACTCCTCAAGGCGGCTTGCCTTGCGGTGTACTTTGTACTTGGTACCTAGTACTTTGTACCCATTCGTAAGTACGAAATTGAAAGTACGGGGAACGAAGAATACTCATCCACGGTTTAGCTCCCTCCGCCCCCTAAAGGGGGAACTAGATTACGTCCATTATTTCATTCAAGCTCCCCTTTAGGGGCGGGGGGTGAAACGGAAGTTAAACAATGGTTAAGTGAACTCTCATTAAACTGATACCCCATCCGAAGAGCGCAGCTCGAAGGGAGGGCCCCGGGTAATAAAGACGTTAAATAATAGAAAAGCCTTCAAGTTACTCCTCAAGGCGGCTTGCCTTGCGGTATACTTTGTACTTGGTACCTAGTACTTTGTACCCATTCGTAAGTACGAAATTAGGAATACTAGGAGCGAAGTGGTCTAAGGACAGTCAAGCTTGCTAAAATGTCGAATAATGCTTGCCCGCTACGCCACGGCGCACAGGCGGGGCGGGAATAACGAAGTTTAATCCCGATGTACCTAATACTCCATTCTTCCCCGAGAGCAACAATTCCCCAGCAGATTGATTATACTATCTACACCAAATCATTTTTAATTTGAAAAGCAAAATTGGGCTCTATTCTTTGATTGCGGCGATTAGCGGGTTTGTCGTATTCGAGGTGCTGATCCATGTAGGCTTGTTGGAAGGTGTTGGTTGGAGGGTTTTGGCTACTGGTTTTGAGGCCGCCACAGTGGGAGCGTTGGCCGATTGGTTTGCCGTGAGCGCACTGTTTTATGAGATTCCCATTCCCTACGTGAGAAGGCATACCAATATCATTGTCAAAAACAGGGATAAGCTTACTGAAGGTATTGTCGAAATGGTTACCACCAAGTGGCTTTCCCCACAGATCATCCAGGAAAAGCTCCAGGGAGTGGAAATCACCAAGTATATTTTGAAGCTACTTGATGATCCGGAAAACCTTGACAAAACCCTCATGGCTTTCCGAAAGGTTATCCTTAAGTTTTCCGAAGGCCTGGATGATCCTAAAATGGCCAGGTTTATCCAAAACATGCTCCATGACCAACTGAAGGACTTTGAGGTGGCTGAACCGTTGGGCAAATGGCTGGAAGAAACCGTATCAACCCGAAAGCACCAACAGGTAGTCAGTATGGTAATCGGGGAGGTGGAAAAATACCTACGCACTCCAGAAACACGCCAAGTTGTCTTTGAAAAACTAAAGCTGGTGCTGGAGGAATATCGCAAACTCGATTGGATAAAAATGTCTGCCATCTGGGTGGGGAAACGGACCGGAGGGATTGACTTGGATATCCTCACCGAGCAATTGATTGAAGTGGCACTGGTCATGGCAAGGGAAATTGAGGGGGATTCCACCCACCCGGTGAGACGAAAGATGGATACGTACTTTTTGGAATTTGCCAATAACCTGAGAATAGGGGACAAAAAATCCGTGCGGTATATTCAGGACCTCAAGGACCAAATGGTATTGAATGTGGGCGCCAGCCACATCATTCAGAGCATACTCACCAAGCTGCAGTCCACCCTTGCTTCCCAGCTCGAGCATGATGAGACTGAGTTAATGATAATGATCAAAGATGGGGTGAAGAAATATATAAATCAGATCCGTAATGATGTTGATTTACAGTTGAATATAGATAATTGGTTAAAGAATAAAATTACCTATATGATCAATGAATTTCACCCCCATGTTGGGACCTTGGTCAGGGACAGTTTGGGAAGGTTGGATGATAAGGAGATCATGACCCAGATCAAAGATAAGGTAGGGGATGACCTCCAATACATCCGACTCAATGGAGCAGTGGTGGGTTTTTTGGTCGGGGTTACCATTGCTTTAGTCCGACTCTTTTCGGGTATCTGAAAATTTACTGACCTACAAACCAGTCTTTCCATACTGGCTCGTATCCCTTCTTCCTGATCATGTTGGCAATCGCAGATGCAGGGCGCTCATCACAGATTTCAAATTGCTCCAGGGTTTCAGGCTCCACGGCATAGCCTCCTGGGTTGGTTTTGGACTCGGCGCTCATGCTCGTTGCGCCCAAGGGTACCACGGATTCTCTGAATTTCTCCGATTCCCTCGTGGAAATGGAAAGTTCCACGTCAGGGTTAAACATCCGGTATGCACAGATCAACTGCACGAGGTTTTTGTCCGAAACGATCACATTTGGTTCAATTATACCCTCAGCAGGTCTCATGCGCGGAAAAGATATGGAATATTTGCTTTGCCAGTAGGTCTTTTGCAGATAATCCAGATGCAGGGCACAGAAGAAACTGTCGGTTCTCCAGGCCTCCAAACCCAGAAGCACACCTAGTCCAATTTTGTGGACTTTCGCCTTACCGACGCGGTCAGGTGTTTCTAACCGATAATTGAAGTTGCTCTTTTTTCCCTTTGGATGATAAACTTTGTAGGTATCTCGGTGGTAGGTTTCCTGATAAACCAGCACGGCATATACACCCAATTCCTGCAATCTTTCGTATTCTTCCTGCTCCAAAGGTTGTACTTCGATCGATATGTTGGCAAATTTATCCCGGATCAGCTTGACCGCATTGGAGAAGTAATTGATGTTGACGGTATAATTCGCCTCGCCGGACACCAATAGCACGTGTTGGAAGCCCAGGGCCTTGATGGCTTCGACTTCTTCCAGCAATTCGGAGTCAGAGAGCGTCTTTCGCGGGACACGGTTGTTGAAGCTGAAGCCGCAGTAGGTACAGATGTTTTGGCACTCGTTGCTCACATACATGGGCGCGTACATCTGTATGGTTTTGCCAAATCTCTCCTTGGTCAGTTGGTGGCTCACCTGGGCCATTTCTTCCAGAAACGGTTCGGCCGCAGGACTGATCAGGGCCATAAAATCCTCTAAATTTCGCTTTGGACTACGGATGGCACGGATTACGTCTGCTTCCTGCTTGCTGTTGATTCTTTCGCTGATTTCCTCCCAGCTGTGATTTTCAAATACTTCTACGAAACTCTTCTGCACAATTCGGTCTTGGTTATTCATTCAAAAATTGGGTGAGGGGAGAGGATGCCTCAGCGTGGCTGCTGATTTTACCCAATCTGGCTTCAAATGCCATTCTACCAGCCTCAACAGCTAATTTAAAGGCCTTGGCCATTTCCCTTGGATTTCCAGCCACGGCAATGGCTGTATTGACCAAGACCGCATCGGCACCCATTTCCATAGCTTTGGAGGCGTCCGATGGAGCTCCAATGCCGGCATCTATGATCACTGGCACACGGCTTTGCTCAATAATGATCTCCAGGAAGGTTTCGGCTTTGAGTCCTTTGTTTGTCCCAATGGGGGCACCCAGTGGCATCACAGCAGATGTCCCGGCATCCTCCAGCCTCTTGCATAGCACAGGGTCGGCGTGGATGTAGGGCAGTACAATAAAGCCCATTTTGGCAAGTTCCTCAGTGGCCTTAAGCGTTTCGATGGGGTCCGGCATCAGGTATTTTGGATCCGGGTGGATTTCCAGCTTCAGCCAATTGGTCTCCATGGCCTCCCTGGTAAGCTGGGCAGCAAAAATGGCTTCCTTGGCATTTCTGACTCCGGAAGTATTAGGCAAAAGGTTAATATGCGGATGTTGCAGATGGGTGATGATCTGGTCGGTATCGGTTTCCATATCCACCCTCTTAAGTGCCACGGTTACCATTTCACTTCCCGAAGCCAGCACAGCCTCCTCCATATCCTTATTGCTCCCGAATTTTCCTGTTCCCAGAAAAAGGCGGGAGGTAAATTCCTTATCTACTATTTTTAGCGGCTTCATAAAGTTTTCTGTTAAAATTTTTAATACTTGAATTGGGATCGTCCAGAAGGGCAGATGATACCGCCACTCCATAAACTCCGCATTCCAGTAATTGCGGTATATCCTCGGCATTTACGCCTCCTATGGCATAAATGGGTACCTGACCCGAGGTCAGTTTGCTGCAGATGTCCGTGTATCCCTCAAAACCGAGGATTGGGCTTAGTTTCTCTTTGGTGACTGTAAATCTCAATGGGCCCAAGCCTACATAATCCACTCCCTCATCAAGTCTTTGCTGTACATGCTTCAAGGTATTGGCTGTTCCACCGATGATTTTCTTTACGCCCAAAATCTTACGTGCTTCGGGAATGCTTCCATCATCAAGGCCCAAATGTAACCCATCTGCATCAAGCTCCTGAGCGGCTTTGATATGATCGTTGATCAGAAGTTTGGCTCCATAGGCCTCAGTAAGGCTTTTGACTTCCGTTCCGATTTTTAGAATCTTGTTTAAGGAGGCGCTTTTCCATCTAAACTGCACCCATTTGCAGCCGGCATCCAAAACCAATTTAATTCCCTCAAGTTGCTCTTCGGCCGTATGGCCATGACTGATAAACTGCAATCTTTCCATCACACACTTTCTTTAAATTGTAATGCCAAATTTAGTTCTTCCAAGGCTTTGGGTTGGGTGGATTTCCATATGCCTCCTAACAGTGCGGCACCTGAAAAACCCATCTCCATCACCAGGGGAAGCTTTTCGTTGGTAATGCCCCCTATGGCAATGAGATTGTGGTCAATATCCCTTACCTTTTCCCATTTTTTTGGATCAAAGGGTTCCCCATATCCTTTTTTGCTAATGCTTGGAAAGACAGGTCCCATGAAGATGTAATCAAAGTAGGGTGGTAGTGTTTCCAGGGTGTCAAATGAATGGACAGAGGTGCTTAGGTGAAATCCCTGATTTTTCTGGTTTTCAATTTCCTCGACCGGCGTACTTTCCCGAAGGACCTCAGAAAAGTGGAGTCTTTTGATCCCTAAGGGTCGGGCAATATGGTGATGGGAATGCAGGGCAAGTTTCTCCCTGTGCTCATGTCCTATGAGCTCAACCAAGCGGACAAGGGCATTTTCGGGAAGAAGGGGTTTTTTGAGGTGAAAACGTTCTACTCCACAGGCTAGATAGCTCCGGATGAGCTCAGCTTCTTTGCGTACCGGCACGAGTGAAGAGAACAGTATAATTTTCATCTCAGCCCCCTTGAGTTGCTTTGAATACTACCACTTTTGCGGAATCCCTGATGATGGTTTCCGTCCATTTATTGCGAGGAATCACCTGATTTTCTATAGCTAGGGCAATTCCTTTTCCATTATTGGGAAAAGTCACCGATACCAATTCTGCAGCGCTGATTTGCTCATACTGGGGTAGGGACTTGGGGGTGTTGTTCAGAATTATTTCCATTTATGGTGAAATTTTGACTCAGAAATACAACACTTTAGGTTTGGTCTCTATGTGGACCTAGACTTTTCCCTTCGACAGTCCGAACTGCATCAGGTTCAAAGGGTATGATCTCAGCCCGCCGGGGCACCCCTAAAGTATTTAATACAAAGATAATAGTTTTGGGCAGAAGACCTACCCTCATTTCTCCACTAAGTATTTCCAGTACCTCTTCGGTACGTGTTGCAGATGCAGCTTTGGATTTTTGCGGCTGGCTATATTGGTGGATTTAAAGTAGTTTTTCCATAAGGATTGAAATTCCATTTCCGTATCGTCCCATTCTATGCTGATAAGGGCAGGGGTTTCTGAATTTTCAGTTTGGTGAAATTCTACGGGTACTACTTTAGTCAAATCATAAAAGACCCCGTAATTTCTCTTGAGGTCAAATATCATCCACTTTTGGTCTGCATACCGGTTTTTGAAATGCTCCGAAATCAGCGGCAGCACATCAAAGTCTGGCTCAATGGTGGCATAGTAAATCTGGTCTGAGGCCAACTTGAACCTGACAAAAGCGGTCATCCGGTGCCTTTCCCTGCTGAGCTTTTTCATGATTTCCTGCAAGGCCAACACAGATGGGTGTCCGTAATCCTTGAGCACATCTTTTTCTGACTTCAGGGCATAGCGCACCACTCCAGATACGATATTCCCCACGTTTGTCTGCTCCGAAAGGGTGGCTTTCCATAAACTCTGAAGACCACTTTTTCCCAAGAGTGATTGGATTTTCGTTTTTACTCTTTCTGCTTTTTCCTGATCGGCAGACACTTTATGTATTTTTTCAAAAAGCTGTGGCCCCAGATCACCTTCAATATATATTTGAGGCTCGGCTATTTTTAGGGCGTAGCTTTCAAAAATTGCCGTCAGCAAGCCGTCAAATGATCCGTCATAGGTAAAATAGCTCATTGGAAAAGGGAAAGTTGAGGGGAGAAGTTTGCGGAAAATTTGCTGCTGCCATTTTGGAGGATAAGTTGACGCAGGGTCAAACTGTCCATGTCCCTGGCACCCACGTGATTTCCACAGGTGATAAAATGCTGGGCGCGGTTCATGGCAATTCCAAATTTGCGAAGCTTGTCCATATTCAATGCCCCAAATTTTCTGGCCGCTATTATCTTTTTGGCAGATTTCACTCCCACGCCCGGTATTCTGAGTATCAAGTGGTAATCAGCCTTATTGACGTCAACAGGAAAATATTCCCGGTTTCTCAAGGCCCAACTTAACTTAGGGTCAATCTCTAAATCTAGGTTCGGATGTGTTTCATTGACAATCTCCTGAGGGTTGAACTGATAAAATCGCATCAGCCAATCGGTTTGGTAAAGACGGTTTTCCCGCACCAAAGGCACAGGAGTGCCTAGAATAGGTAAGTTTTGGTGTTCTAAAACAGGTACATAGCCTGAGAAGTACACCCTTTTGAGATTGAACTTCTGGTAGAGGGTTGAGCTGGTTTTGATGATGTCCAGGTCACTTTCTTTGGTCGCCCCGATAATCATCTGGCTGGATTGGCCAGCAGGAGCAAAAATGGGGGTGGATTTGATCAGTTTCTTTTCCTCCTTAAATTTCAAAATATCCTGCTGAATAGAGGCCATGGGCTTGATCATGTCCTTGTGGTTCTTGTCAGGAGCCAACAATTTTAGGCCTGAAGAGGTGGGGAGTTCAAGATTAACGCTTAGTCGGTCGGCATACAGCCCGGCTTCCCGCATGAGTTCATCGCTGGCACCTGGGATGGTCTTTAGGTGGATGTAACCATTGAACTTGTGTTCCTGCCGGAGTTTTTTGGCGACCTTGACCAATCTTTCCATGGTAAAGTCTGCGTCTTTGAAAATGCCAGAGGATAGGAAAAGGCCCTCAATGTAATTTCGGCGATAAAAGTTGATGGTGAGTTCCACTACCTCATCCACGGTAAAAGCCGCCCTTTTGATGTCGTTGCTTTTTCGGGACACACAGTAAAGGCAATCGTAAATGCAGTGATTGGTCAGCAGGATCTTCAGCAGGGAGACACAGCGCCCGTCTTCAGTATAGGTATGGCAAATTCCCATGCCGCTGCTGTCGCCAAGGCCTTTGTCCTTATTGGCTCGTTTGCTCCCGCTGGAGGAGCAGGATACGTCATATTTGGCCGCATCTGCGAGGATATTAAGCTTTTCCTTTAATCTGTCCCAGTTCATTCTTACCTCTTTCTTCGAATCTATTTCAACATAAAACGTCGAAATTAATTCCCTAGTAGAACGCAAAACTGGGGGCTATTTTCGGATTTGTGAGATCTGTGACGGAAGTTGTCGCGTTTAATGAAACTTTGATCTAACCGCAATGGGGCAAAGAGGCGCGAAGTTATTGAGTAAAAAAATAACCACAGAGGATCAGAGGGGTAAAAAGTAAAAAGTCAAAGGTAAAAAAGATCTCTCACTTCTCACCTTTAACCTCTCACTCAAAACTTTGCGAACCTCTGCGATCCTTTGCGGTGAAAAAACATTTCCTCCGGTCCTCTGTGGTTTATTAAATCATACGTTATCGTCTCCTAAACCCGGACTTCTTCTTCGCTTTCTCCGCTTTGGGAGTCATTACGCCATTGAAGGGGTAGGGGTGGTTTTCGATTACGGGGATTTTTTTGCCGATAAGTTTCTCGATGTCCTTGAGCTCCTTGTGCGTGTCGCCGTCTACAAAGGACATGGCGATGCCGTGGTGTCCCGCCCTTCCCGTCCGTCCTATCCTATGGACGTAGGTTTCTGGGATGTTTGGCAGGTCATAGTTAAACACATTGGCAAGTTCATCAATATCGATGCCTCTCGCAGCAATGTCGGTGGCTACCAAAATCTGCAGTTTTCCGCTTTTGAAGTCTTTCAGAGCATTTTGACGGGCATTTTGGCTTTTGTTGCCATGGATAGCAGCTGCTTTGATGTCCTCTTTCTTGAGAAGTTTTACCACTTTGTCAGCCCCGTGCTTGGTTCTGGTGAATACCAGCGCCGATCCAATGCCTTTTTCCTCCATTAAATGGATGAGCAATTTGGCCTTGTCACCTTTGTTGGTGTAGTAAAGCTGCTGGTCAATTTTATCCACGGTTGAACTTGGAGGGGTCACCTCTACAGTCGCCGGTCTTGTCAAAAGGCTATCAGCCAGTTTCTGGATCTCCGCAGGCATGGTGGCCGAGAAGAACAGGGTTTGCCTCTTTTTGGGCAACAGGGCGATAATCTTTTTCACGTCATGGATAAAACCCATGTCGAGCATCCTGTCGGCCTCATCCAAAACGAATGTTTCCAATTGACGCAGGTCGATAAACTTCTGGTTGATCAAGTCCAGAAGCCTTCCCGGGGTGGCCACCAATACATCCACGCCTCTTTGAAGGGCTTTGGTCTGATGGAGCTGGGATACCCCGCCAAATATTACCGTATGACGGATATCAGTAAACCTGCCATAGGCGGCAAAACTTTCATCAATCTGTATGGCCAATTCCCTTGTGGGAGTCAGTATGAGGGTTTTGATGCCTCTTTTTCGCTGTTTTTGCTGCGCAAGCAACTGAATTATAGGGATTGCGAATGCAGCCGTTTTTCCGGTACCAGTTTGGGCACAGCCCAATAGATCCCGTCCTTCAAGGACTAGTGGGATGGATTTTTGCTGGATTGGAGTTGGGTTGGTGTAACCTTCCTCGGCAAGTGCCTTGAGGATTGGGTCAATTAATGATAGGTCTTTAAATGCCATATTGGCTAATAGAAAATTGTGGGCTGGAAGGATGTTGTAAATTCCTGTGCAGCCGGGGATATTCATTTGTACGGCTTACAACCGGCCGGTGTAAAAAGCAAAGGTACGAAATTGTTTGTACTATGTACTAGGTACTATGTACTAAGTGGTTCTAGGACGATGGCTTTTTTAAAGATTGGGGATTTTGAAGCTATTAAACGCTATTATAGCAGGGTTTTGCCGATTCGCTATGCTCAACGGGTGAGGTAAGTGGAAAGTCGTCGGCGTCGCTTCGCGTTTTCTAAACCTCTACCCCCCCCGATCCGCAAAGCGGTAATCGGGAAATAAACTTCTAAACACCGTAACACCTTTTTATTTCCTTTTCAGCCTGTTTCCAGAATTTGAAAAAGGAGGGAAAATAGCCCGTAATTTCCGGAGCCAGCCAGTCCCTTTGGTCTTCTGTCCCTTCAAAATGTCCATTTAGCGGGTGTTCTTTATACACAAATTCCATTTGGGGATTTTGCTCTTCCAGGGTTATAAAATCCACATAGGCCAACTGTATGCCAGTGATGTTTTTGGATAGGCCCAAAGCAAAGTCCAAGCACTTCTGACTCACTGGATATTTTTTCAAAATGGAGGGTTCTATTAAAAACACCCTATTTAAAGCCTCATCCTTTCTCCATTGAGGATCCAAATTATAGGAGGTATAAAGAACTGTGGGTAAGTTGGAATCAAGTTTTAACTCTTGGTCAGGAACTGAAGGTAAGTCATATTTCCAATCGGTTATTTCCTGCAGTTCATCAGGAATTTCCATCTCGCGGATTTCCTCATATTCTTTGTCCAAAAAGGTTCCTGATTGTGAGCTGCGGGTATATTTGTTAAGATTCTCTTGGTTGAAGATGTATTTCTTGGAGCTAAAGCTTCCAGCAACCCATTGCCAGCTCAGCGCATTGCTTGCCCAATCTCCATCCAACAGGTGGTAATAAAGCCATTGGGCGGGCAATTTCCAGTGGGATTTACCCATGTTGCTGGCCAAGGACGCCGTGTACATGCGGCAATGATTGTGCATATAGCCGGTTTGATACAGGGACTTTATAACCTGGTCCAGCGCTTCAATGCCGATGCTGTGATTAAGCATGTTTTTGGGGATTGCATGATTGCTTACATCCTCCTGTGTTGACTTCAGGTCATAATCGATTTCATGACCTTTATTTTGCCAAACCCGCTGAAAATACTCCCTCCAGGCTAGTTCCTGCGCCAATCTTACCACATCCTTCCATTCGTACCCCTTGGCCATAATCCTCTCGAAAACAAGCTTGGTGCTGATAACCCCTCTAGAGATATAGGGTGAAAGATAGGTCACATTTCCATCCACAAAATTTCTGGTTTTAGCATAAGCAACGGGATCAACATCATCAATTCTTTTGAGTATGGATTGGTAATCGGTCGGAAAGTTCATGGCTATTTTGAGAAATAAACGGGATTTAACTGGGATGCATTGAATTTTACTATATATTTAGGACATCAAAAAGAAGAAATGCGTCTTGTTTTAAAGTATTATATTATGAAAAAAGTTTTACCTTTTATAGCATTGTTTTTCATTTCGGGTCTTGCAATGGCTCAGAGTGATGGATACAAATGGGCATTATTTTCGGAAATCGCCCCCTATGCCAATGCCACTCCGGCTATGCATGAGGACAATTTTTACTCCCACAATATCAGCTGGAGAAATCGGGTTGGGTTTCATGCTGGGAAAAATACGATCCTAGGATTTATGGGAAGTTACAGAGCTTATGAAAACTTGGAAAATCGAACTTTTGAAAATATGATTGAAACCGGGAAGTTTGGCATAGGTTATAATTATAGGTTTCAGACACGAAATAGTTTATTAGGCGGAGGAGTTTTTGCGACCCAACTATTTCCAATAGGAAAAAAGATTGCCTTTCAATTAAATTATTACGCCCTAATCGAACAGGGAACGGGTGAGGTCAATAGAATTCATGAAAGCATTTCTTTTATAGGAGGGATACCCCGCTTAGTGCCCCCTATATTGATGCCAGATAGTTATGATTACAGAGAAAGAAACATCAATACGGGTCTGGATATAGGGTTGAGTTATTATTTGCAAAGTAACTTAGCAATTCAGGGAAATGTGCGACTTATCCAATTAGAGAACTTCAATTTCAAGCCCTCAGAAACAAATCGCTTCGGTGAAGAGTCCTCTCATAATTTAAACATAAACCAAAAAGGAACCAGGTTTAATCACTTATTCAATATGCCGGTTGCTCATATTGGCATTTCATACCATTTTGGAAGAAGGTGAGGTTTATGGCGATTTTAAGCATGAAAAAGTTTATACCACTATTATTTTTGTTTCTTTCCTCAGGTTTAGCATTTGGGCAGAGTGATGAGTTCAAATGGGCTGTTTTTTCTGAAATAGCGCCGTATGCCAATGCCACTCCGGCAATGCATGAGAACAATTTTTACTCCCACAATATCAGCTGGCGAAATAGGGTAGGGATTTTGGCGGGGGAAAATACCATTATCGGGCTATTGGGAAGTTACCGCTCCTATGAATATCTGGAAAATAAAACCTTTGTAAATGAGATAGACCCTACGAATCCAAGGGGAATAGGTGTCGGTTATGATTATAGGTTTCAAACTCAGAATAACTTGTTGGGTGCAGGGGTATTTGCAACCCAGCTTATTCCTTTGGGGAAAAAGCTTGAGCTTCAACTTAATTACTATGCTATGGTTGAGCAGGGAAAAGGAGAAGTTAATCGGATTAATGAAAGTATATATGGAATAGGAATTTCTATTTTTATAATTGATCTATTGCCTCCCGTGAACTATGAATACCGGGAAAGAAACCTGAATACAGGCTTTGATATTGGTTTAAGTTATTACCTGCGGAACAATTTAGCCCTTCAAGGTAATTTAAGACTTGTTCAACTTGAAAATTTCAATTTTCGCTCTAATGGCGCCCAAATGTTTCCAGAAACTGAGGATCATAATCTAAACTTAAACCAGAATGGATCCAGATTTAATTACCTGATCAATATGCCCGTAGCTCATTTTGGCATTTCCTATCATTTGGGAAGCAGATAAATTAAAAAGGGCTTCCTACGGATAGGAAACCCTTTTTCGGTTGGAGGTTAGGTTATTGACAGATATTCTTAATAAATAAAGGTCAATTGATTTAAGCCAATTCCCGTTCCATAAACAAACTTAGGCTCTATTTACGTTTTTGCCTAATACAATTATGGGCTTTCCTGCACTTAACGCCTGAAATAGGCAAAATGGCTACGCCACAGTAGTGGTATTTGTACCCCATTGTTGCTTTTAAGCGTCAATTCTCTCTTCCAAAATTAAATGGTTGGAGTTCCCCCGGTGATTTGTATGGTAGCGCCTGTCATATAGCTCGATCCCTCGGAGGCCAGCAACACGTAGGTGGCCGAAAGTTCAACTGGTTGCCCGGCCCTTTTCATCGGAGTGGTTTTGCCAAATTCCTCCACATTTTCCTGAGGCATAGTGGCCGGGATCAGTGGGGTCCAGATTGGGCCTGGTGCCACACAGTTTACCCGGATGCCATCGTCGGCCAGCAGTTGGGCTAGGGAGGAGGTGAAATTTTGGATGGCCCCCTTTGTAGCCGCATAGGCAAGCAAAATAGGCTTGGGATTATAGGCATTTACCGAAGTGGTGTTGATAATGGTGCTTCCCGGTTTCATATGGGGCTTTGCTGCCTTGCAGAGGTAAAACATGGCGTGGATATTAGTTCTGAAGGTATAATCCCACTCATCACTGGGGATGTCCTCAATGCTTTCCCTTGCCATTTGGTAGGCCGCATTGTTGACCAGGATATCAATTTGTCCAAATTCTGCCACAGCTTTCTCAATAATCTTCTTGCAGTGGTCCTCACTGCTGATGTCTCCCGGAACAAGCACAGCCTTCTTTCCTGCCTCTTCTACAAAGCGCGCAGTTTCCTTGGCATCCTCATCCTCTGATAGATAGGAAATCAACACATCGGCCCCCTCACGGGCAAATGCAATGGCCACTGCCCGGCCGATACCGGAATCTCCGCCCGTAATAATCGCTTTCTTGCCTTCAAGTTTCCCGGAGCCTCTATAACTTTTCTCCCCATGGTCTGCTTTGGGCTGAAGTTTTGACTCTGTACCAGGGGCCTCTTGCTGAGGAGTGGGATGTGGTGGCTGGGGATGTTTTGTTTTTGGATCTTGCATGATAATTAAATTTATGGTTGAAGCCATATAGTTCCAACTAACATACCAAGGCGAAAACCGCTCTTAAGACCATAATAGGCCTATGGCTATGGTGTTGCTGAGGCGCTTAAACCACAGTTTGGGAAAATCCATTTTGGCTCAAACAAATGATCAACTATAAAGTATATAGGTTATGTTAATCATGGTTTCAGGATTGCCTGGCACGGGCAAGAGCTATTTTGCAAGCAGGCTTTCCCAGCGCCTGGGTGCTGTTTACATCAACAGTGATGCGGTGAGGCGTGAGCTGGGGGCAATGGGAAAATATACCGACGAGGTTAAATATACCGTTTATGAGGAAATGTTTCATCGATGTAAAATCGCATTGAAGGCAGGGAAATGTGTGGTGGCCGATGCTACTTTTCATAAGAAAAAAAATAGAGAAGCTTTTATTCTATGGACGCGAAATAATAATATTCCGATAATCATTTTAGAAGTTTTTGCCTCCGAGGAAATCATTAGAAAGAGACTTTCCAAACCCCGGACCTACAGTGAGGCGGATTGGGATGTTTATCTCAAGCTAAAAGATGAAAGAGAACCTTTTGAGGTAAAACACCAGAAACTGGAGTCAAGCTCCAACAATATCAACTTCATGCTGGAAAAGGCCCACCATATTATAGAGGCAAGCCATGAATACAAAGCAAATTGAACAACTCTGCAAAGACGGGGTCTATATGGGCGAGGCCTTAGAGGAAAATTATATGGAAACCCATATCTCTTGGGTGGTGTTTTCCAAAAGCTTTGCCTTCAAAATCAAAAAGCCCCTCAAGCTTCATTATCTAGATTATAGCACGCTTGCCAAGCGAAAGGCATTTTGTGAAAAGGAACTGCAGGTGAATGGCAGGTATTCGGATATTTATAAAAGCGTAATAGAAATCCGGAGCTTAGAGGGGAGGGTTGATCTCGGAGGAATGGGAGGGGAAATTGTGGATTATGCCGTACAGATGGACAAACTTTTCCCTTCCAAAAAAATGGATGTTCTTTTAGACCGGAAGAAAGTAAGTCTTTCCCAAATGCGGACTTTGGCCAAAACAGTGGCCAATTTTCACCGAAAAGCGGAGGTGGTGGAGACTCCCTTTGATCTTCAAAAGAGCAGGTTACTTTTTAACGATGTAAAAAGTTCGATGAAAAGTGTAGAAAAGTATTTTGGTAAGGAGACTTGCGAAATTCTCGCTGAAAGCATCCAATTCAGTAATCTGTTTTTGAGAAGTAATGGTAGAAGACTCAAAGAAAGGGTTGAGGCAGGCTTTCAACGTGACGTACACGGGGACCTACACAGTGGAAATATCTTCCTTTATGAGAGTCCCGTACTTTTTGACGGTATTGAGTTCAATGATGCCATTCGGCAAATAGATTTGGCTTACGAAGTGGCTTTTCTTTGCATGGATCTGGAAAACCGGGGTTTGGAAGATTTATCCCATGCTTTTCTGCAAGCCTACCGGGCGCATATTGAATTGTTTGAGCACAAGAGGGATGAGGAGATTTTTATATACTTCAAATTGCTGAGAGCCAACGTGCGGGCCAAAATCCATATGTATGGGGCTGATCAGGCAGAGGATTTGATAACCCACAATTTAAATCTTGAAAAGGCCAAGCGTTACATTTTGCTAATGAGAGAATATCTGGACCAGCTGGAGGATTTTAGCTGATAAAGCCAGGTTTTTGAGAAACAGGAATAATTAAAAATTTGTTATCCCTGTCCAACCAAAATTCTTGCGTCATGGCTATCGAAAACAAACTCCCAGTGAAGGCGGTAGAATACCTAAAAGAAAATTTCAGGAAGGAATTCATTTTTGACCTCAAGGGCACCCGCAAAATTGAAGGGGAGACCTTCTATCAGGTAGAGGTCTCAAAGGACGGTCTGATCCACCAGCTCACCTTTAATCAATCCGGTCAGAAAATAAGTGAAATAGCCGATGATGCATTCCCTTCAGAGGAGGGAAATGCGGAGAGCAACCCAGAAATTCTGGACTAGCTTCATTCAGAAGGTGACTCACCTTCTTTTTCTTCTTGGTATTGGTTGATGATCTTAAGCACGTCTGCATCATTGAGAGGCTCAAAATCTTTATAGGCTTGCTCGATGGAGCGGAAAAAGAAGGGCGTTTTCAATACCACAATTTCGTCAACTTTCTTTTTAAGCCTTTTGCACAGGCTTTCTCCCGCTATAGGGGTTGCCAGGATGATTTTGCCCGCATCCCTGTTTCTACACAATTCGATGGTTGCCATGACGGTATTGCCTGTCGCAACGCCATCGTCGACTATGATAACTGTTCTGTTTTTCAGTGATGGAAGTTCCTCATCCTTGCGGTAAAGGGAAATTCTTTTTCGGATTTCCTTTTTGGCTTCTGCGATATACCGGTTGATTTCGGGTTTGGGGATGGTCGTTTTGGCCACGTCTGTTAATACAAGACTGTCATCTTCGGCCAAGGCTCCAATGGTGCTTTCTTTTTTGCCTTTCAGACTCAGTCGCTTGGTGATGGCTAAGTACATGGGGGCACCCAGGTGTTTGGACACCAAGTAGGCGACTTCGGTCCCTCCACGGGGGATCCCAAGGACAATTGGCTCCAAGGGTTTGAACCTGTCAAGCATAGGAGCCAGTTTTTCAGCTGCTTCTTTTCTATCTTTAATCATCAATGAAAGGCTAAAAAAATGTTAGTATTTCAGATCCTCGATGGCTGTTCCTGTCTTTTGCGGCAAGAATTCTGAAAACCATAGTCCAGTCAACCGCGCGACCTCCTCGATTTTTCCCTCTTCCTCAAAAAGATGTGATGCTCCTAGGATTACTTCTAATTTCTTTATTTTTCGCAATTTTTCAAAAGCTTTTTTGTTAAGTTCCAAAATTTGTTGGTCTAATTCCCCGACTATCGAAAGCACAGGAGGGTTGATGCTCTCCAAAAACTCCGAGGCAAGGTCCGCCCTGCCCCCACGGCACACAATGGCTGCGATTTCAAGGTGTAGTTTGGCTGCTGCGATCAGGGCAGCCGCCGCCCCGGTATCCACTCCAAAAAAGCCTGTTTTTAGCATTTTGAATTGGGGAATGTTGTGGAGCCAGACCGTAATATGGCGGAGTCTGCGGGAAAGTAGGTTCATGTCAAACTTCTTGACAATATCAAACTCCTCTTCCTTGGAAAGCATGTTGAATAGGAAGGTGGCAAAACCGATGCTGTTAAGGTATTTGGCTATGAAGTTGTTCCGGATGCTATGCCGATCACTGCCGCTTCCGTGGCTAAATATTATCAGGCCCGTGGGTGAGGGCGGAGTTTGCAGGTTGCCTTCCAAGACTACCTGACCCAATCTGATATTGATATCCCCTTCCATGATAGTGAGCATTGCCCGCTTTGAAAGGGAAACTCCAAATGTTTGTCCAAAGTTTGAGGAATTCTGAAATTTAGTTTAACGTTGATGCTTTTTGCCTGAAAAGCTATCAGGAGCTAAAAGGATAGCCTTTCATACTTTGCAGAGCCAAATCCAAAAATGGAAACTTATCCCACCTCATAACCCATAAAAAAGTGGCCCAAAGGATTTTCCCTCAAGCCACTTTTTATATCTATTTGAAGAAGCTCTGTGCAACTCAGTGCCATACTTTGCCTACACAGGGAGGTTCATGACCCCTTTTCTTCTGCGAAGAAGTTCGGTCTCCGCTCTTCCGTCTCCGGTCTTCTTTTACCTCGCAGAAATCAACTTGGAAAAGCCTGAAGCGGAAGTGACCTGAAATTCAATCTGGCTGTTGCTTCTCACGTTTACAAGATCATACACCTTTGAAAATCCTTTAGAATCCTCAGCTCTTTCCTGGAAGATCAGGTTGCCGTTTTCATAAATCGCCACATTCAGATCCGATTGGTGTAGGGCATTTACAATAAGCTTGTACTTGTTGCCGCTGATTTTTTCCATCTTGGTGTACACATCTTTTTGCTTGGTGGCGCCTATCTCAAATTCCATGTTTTCAACCTCACCTTTGGCATTCTGTACCAAGATGCTGTATTTACCCGGGGCGGCCTGGCTGAAATCATAATTTTTGGCAAAGGAGGCCGTCTTATGGATTCTCTCATTTACCAGCATTTCATTTTTGTGGTTGTAAACTTTCACAGTCAACAAACCCTCTGGGCTGCCTTGGTGGGACAGTTGTACTTTGGTAGGCTGTACCAATTTCAGTGCGACTTTGTTTGAGTCAGGCTCGGAAGCAAATACACTTGCTGCTATGACCAGGGCGGCCACGGTTGTCATCAATAGTTTCATAATATTCTGGTTTAATAGGTTCAATAGTTGAAAGGGGATTTCTCTTTGTTATTGATGCAAAGTTAGATAGGAATATGTTTTATTGCAAATAATTTAAAAATAAAGATATTTAATTAATGATTTGGTAATAAAAGGCTTTAATACTTGATAACTTGCAAACGTTTGCAGTGTCCCTGTGGATGGAATATTATTAAAGAGTAGGCGAGAAATTATGTATTTGGCAAAATTTTATAAAAATAAAAAAATCCCAATATTTTGGGATTTTATCAAAAATGGGTGACCATAAAATCAATAATCGTAACCCTTTAACCTGAATTTTGCCAGCAGGGTGTTGATTCCCCTGTGCAGGTTTTCCTTTACCCGATATAGTTTGGAAGGATCCTTTTCCAGTTCAAAACTTGGAATACCTGTCTGTTCATGATAAGGGGCTTTTCTCTTTTTCTTTTCTAATACCAAGATGCTATCATAATAATGTATGGAGTCAATGTTGCCTGTCAGGTGATTTACTTTGAGACTTCTTTGCTGAGAGTGGTGGGCATTCAGGGCATCGATGAAGTTTTTGCTGTATTCAATGAAGGTGCCCTTGCGCTTATGGCCTCCCCCGTACTTTAACCAATAACTGGTATGCAGGTCTTCACAGAGAAAGACTCCGTTGTCTTTTACATGATCAAACATTTCCTCAAAAGTGACGATCTGCTGTTTCATGGTGTGTCCCCCGTCATCAATGAGGATATCCACTTTTGGAATTGAACGCTTCACCTCCTGGAGAAACTTCTTGTCTGATTGAGACCCTATGAAAATCCGGATATTTTCTTCCTCCAGTTCTTTGCACTGGGGATTGACGTCGATGCCGTAAATTTTGGCTTTGGGGCCGAAGTAATCTTTCCACATCTGAAGGCTTCCTCCTTGCGACACGCCAATTTCCAAGATGATGATTTCCTTGTCCCTGAATCGTGAGAAGTGCCTGTCATAAGCATCAAAGTAATGGATCCATTTGTGAATTAATCTCCCTTTATTCTCTCTGAAATATTTTTCTAAATCGTTCATTTTGGTTTAGTGATTTGCTGAATATACGGGCTTTGAGCCTCAATGCCATAGAAAATGGTGGAAAGTCCAGCGAATGTATCCCCTTGAGGTGATTTTCTTTTAAACTCTAAATATGTTAAAATCTCAATATTTAATGATAAATTATAACATAAACATTATATTTGAGTTCATATATAACTTTTTGCATTTAGTTAATTGTTTAATTATTGGGAAGTATGCGACGAATTTTACTTTATATCCTGATTTTTTCAGGGATTTCAGCTTGTCAGAAGTTCGATAATGAAGAACAACACCGAGGACTGGTGAATTTTTCCAGTATGAATCTGGGACAGTTTAACAGTCTTAATTCCCATGCCCGTGTATTGGCAACCTCAAGCTGGGAGCACGTTTATTATCCAGAGGCCGAGATTGTGATTTCCCGCCAGGGCAACGGCGACACCTATGTCTTGAACATCAACCCCAATGACCTCTCCTCAGCAGAGCAGATAGAACTTCCTTTTGGGGACTATCGGTATTCGGTGCAGGTGAGCGGCGGGGCCATGGAGGATTTTTTGCCTTTTGAGGCTGAGGGGGATTTTGAGGTGGCCGCCGATATGACCAACATCACCCTGGATGCTACTACGGATTACGGTCTGGTGACTGTGCGCAATGACCTGGTCGAGTCATCTTCCATAAACGGTTCCGAATTGGCCCTGACCGCGAATGATGCTTATTATTATAAATATATTAAAGGAGGGGGAAACGTCAACCTGACTATAACCTCGACTTCCGAGGAGCAATTTGAAGAAGCAGTCCTGATTGAGCCTTATCAGCATTTCCATTTTTTCCTTCGAATCCAGGATGAATCCAATGTAAGCATCATTGATTTGGCCATAGGGGAGTTTGAGTATGTAGAAATCCCAATCGGCGGCGGTGAATTTATCAACCGGGTCATAGATGCCTCGGACAATGTATATAGAACTGTGCAGATTGGAAGCCAGACCTGGATGGCGGAAAACCTGCGGACAACGAAATTCTGCAACGGTGATGACATCGAAAACCTGGAAGGCGGTGAGGCCTGGGCAGAAAATGAAGAACCTGCCTTTACCTATTATGACAATGATCAAACCTATAACAATCTTTTTGGAAAGCTCTTTAACAGCTATGCGGTAAGTGACCCCCGAAATGTATGCCCCTGTGGCTGGAGGGTGCCCAGCAACGCAGACTGGCAAGAACTTCAAGAATATCTGGATGGTGCTGCGGAAGCAGGTGGCAAATTGAAGGTTGCCGGGTTCAATTACTGGAGGACCCCGAATGTGGGGGCCACCGATGAAACAAGGTTTTCGGCTTACCCTGGAGGCGCCTTTGTATATGCCAGCGAAAGTGGCAGCCTGGTGAGTGGGCAATCCGTATCGCAAGGTTCCAACTTTTCCTTCCTCTACTCCCTTGGTTTGTGGTGGAGCAGTTCCACCGATGGGGGGCAGGGATATGCCATGAAGCTGAACCACGCCAACAGTGCGGCCAATTTGCAAAACCTGCAGATCCAGCAGGCAGGCCTTTCCATTAGATGTGTCAAAAACGATTAACTTCCGCATGAAAAATCTGATTTTTTATATCGCAGCCATACTTTTTCTGACCACCGCCTGTCGTTTGGGCGATGAGGAAAGGGAAGATTCAGTAGGAGATGTCAATTTCCAGCCCATTCAGGTAGACCAGTTTATGCTGGTAGGTGAGGACAGTACGCTCAATCCCTCTGAATGGAGGCATGTATTCCCTGAAAGAGCGAGGATCAACATTAACCATGTCCATTCCGGTCAGACCCATCAGTTGGATTTCAACCCTAATGACGAAGGGGTGAATTCCATTGAGCTGCCATTTGGGGCCTATACTTACACTTTGATGATAGAAGGGGGCACTGCGGAGGATTTTCTGCCCGTAGAAGCCTCGGGTAGTTTCGTCCTGACGGGCAGAAGTATCAACGTGCCCTTGGATGCGACCACTGAGCATGGCTTGGTGACTTTGAAAAACCAATATGTGGAGGCCGCCCAGCTATTGGTAGAGGAAACTAATTATGAGCTGGGGCTGCTGGATAGCGAAGAGCATTTTTATAAATATGTGAGAAGGGGACTGCCTACCCAGTTGCAGATTCAGGATAATGTGAATCTTTCCAATTTTGCTCGGAATTTCACCATGCGGTCAAGAAGGCATTTTCACTTTTACCTCAACACCCCGCCAGTGCAACAGGACCCTACAGATCCAACTCAGCCTGGTGAACCTTCCGACCCTATATACCCGATCAACCCGATTGATCCTGGAGAGCCGGATGACCCGGATGAAGATCCAGATGATCCGGATGACGAGGACCCGAGTGGGCCCGACGATCCGACAGATCCCGATCCCAACCCGGATGATCCGAGTACAGGGGGCATAAGGTTCGTTGAACTTGCCATGGGGGATTTCAGCTATGAGGAGCGCCCTGTAGATGTGCCCGGTCAGCAGGCAGAGAACTTTGTCCGGGATGCCGATGGCAATTCCTATAGAATCATCCGGATAGGCAACCAATACTGGATGGGAGAAAACCTCCGTACGACTACCTACTGCAACGGAGATGATATCCCTGAGGTGGGTGCTTCCAATGACTGGCTTTCGCTGAACAGTGGCGTTTACACAAGATTCAACAACAGTCAGGAATATGGTAGGCCTTATGGGAATTACTATACCCAAGAAGCGGTACAGGATAGCAGGGGGCTTTGTCCATGCGGTTGGAAGATACCAAGTAATGCAGACTGGCAACAGTTGATTTCCACTTTGGGTGGCAATGCGGCTGCTGGCGGCAGGATGAAAAACCCGACTACTGACAGGTGGAAATATCCAAACACAGGAGCCAACAATGACAGCGGTTTCAATGCCATAGGCGCAGGTTGGGTGACTGTGACAGAAAACCCAGACCAGTATCCGGGCATATCCGGCCCTTACAACTGGTTGTACGAGAGGGGCGCATGGTGGTCTTCTACGGGGAATTACTTTGCCCAGCTGTATTACAATAGAGCTGAAGTTAGACTTGAAGAGTTTTATGCGACAGGTACAGCTAATGCCTTTAATGTGAGATGTATAAGAGAATAAAATTTTTTGATATGAGCGTAAGAGTTTTGATGCTATTTGGATTGCTGTTTTCCTTTTCCTGCGTGCAGCAGGAAGAGGAGCAGATGGGAATGGTGAGTTTTTCGGCCTTGGAACTGGACCGGTTTAACGGGTACAGCCCCAATGCCAGGACCAGTTCTATTTCCGAATGGCAGCACATCTTTAATACGGATACGGAAATACAGATCAATGGCAATGGGAGCAGTCAAACACTAAACATCAATCCTGGGGATTTCTTTCTTCCCTACCAGACGCAGTTGGCCTATGGAAATTATGAGTATAGGGTAGAGCAGGAGGGTGATCAATATATGGATTACCTGCCGTTTGTGGCACAGGGCAATTTTGATATGGGCAGCCTTAATTACAACATCATTCTCCAGGGGGAAACCGACTATGGGTTGATCACCGTGAAAAATGACATGATACAAGAGGTGTTGTTGGATGGAGAGGTTCCTTTTTCTCTTACTGAGGATGAAGAATTTTACTTCAAGTATGTAAGAGGTGGTGGGGTTTATAGAGTTGAAATTCAGTCCAGTGAGGATGGGGAAAGCTTTGAAAGAGAAATAGAAGTGAATGCCTATAGCCACCAGCATTTTTATTTATTTCAGGGTGGTCCAAGTTTTATGGAGTTGTTGATCGGAGATTTTGAATATTCCGAAAACAGCGTGGAACTGGGCAATGTGAGCAACATTGTGTATGACTATGATGGCAATCCCTACCGCACGGTGCGGATAGGCAACCAGACCTGGATGGCCCAAAACCTCAAAACCGAAACCTTCTGCAACGGCGATCCCATAGAAAATGTCCCGGGCGGGGAAGACTGGATTGAGCTGGACAGTCCCGCTTATACATATTATGATAATGATCAAGCGTATAATAAGGATTATGGGAAGCTTTATAATGAATATGCAATAACTGATGAGCGCAATGTTTGTCCTTGTGGATGGAAGGTGCCGAGTCTAGATGACTACAATGAACTATTTGATTTCATAGGAGGTGAAGAATTATTTGGACAGAAGTTAAGAAAAACTGGATATGATTATTGGTTGACACCCAATCCGGGAGCTACTGATGAATATGGATTTTCCGCCATGCCATCTGGAATGTTTGTGTATTCTAGTAATTCTATTGAGCTATTCGATAGGAGAGAAAGCGTTACTCCAAGATTTGGTTTTGGTCTTTTAAGAGAATGGGGTGCCTATTGGTCTACAACTCAATTTGATATGACCTGGCATGATGGAAGGGAGGGGACTTACTTTTACGTAATGTTACTTAATTATGGAAATAATTCTGTGTATACGCGATTAGAATTGGATGTATTAGCATTGGCTGTTAGATGCATTAAAGAGGATTGATTTATGCAAAGATTTTTATTCATAGTGTTGATTACATTTTTATTCTCCTGCACCCAGGAAGTTGATACTGAATCCCCAATTGGGGTGGTGAAGCTGTCAGGGTTATTTGTCGAGGATTTTCAAAATCATTTGCCAGCCAGTAGGGTTATTGAAATGTCTGAATGGATCCATATTTACCCTGAGGAGGTGGATCTGGTTCTTACCCACACTGGTACCAATGAAAGCTTTACCATATCCTATGACCCGAATAATTTTGGGCAAGGATACCAGTTTTCTCTTCCAGTCGGGGATTATACCTATATATCAGAGGTAGAAGGTGAGATGACTTCTCCTTATTTGCCCTATTCTGCCAGCGGTAATTTGGCGGTAACAGATCAAGGCGCCGAGTTGATATTGGAAGCTACTACGGACTATGGTCTTTTAACGCTCAACTCGCAGGAATTTGAGCAAGCCGAAGTAAATGCCGGCAGTGGCTATGAGTATTTTTTTAGCCTTCCTGAAAGAAATGTGCATTACATCTACATCCGAAATGGAAGGGAAGGGACTGTACGGGCAACACAAGGGGAGGAAAGCATCGAAGCTGAATTTGCAGTGGGTAGGTATCAGCATTTTCACTTTGTGCCACGGTATGATTATGGGAATCTCAATGTTATAGGGCTTGAACTTGGAGAATTTTCTTTGGAAGAGCACGGAATCCCAGTTGGTGGTGAACAGTTGAGGTTTATTAAAGATAATGACGGAAATCTTTACAAAGTTGTGAGGATAGGAGATCAGTATTGGATGGCTGAAAACCTTCGGAGCACAACATTTTGTAACGGAGACGAATTAACATATGAACCTGCTGGAGATGGATGGGCATATGATGAAGGAGGTTTTTCATGGGTTTATAATACTAATCCAATCTATACATATATGTTGAATGACTCCAGTTTAGTCAAGTCCTTTGGCTTGTATTACAGCTCTATAGTCCCGATGGATGAACGGAACATTTGTCCATGTGGATGGAAAGTGCCCTCAAGGAGTGATTTTGAGAGGTTGGTGGAATATATTGGCGGTGAATTGGAAGCCAGTCGAGCTTTAAGACAGCGGGGTACCGAATATTGGCCTTATCCGAATGATGAATCAACTGATATATACGGATTTAATGCAATTCCTGCCGGTGTAGTAATTACTGGATCATTCGAGTCAATGGTAAGAGGCTTCTATTTTTATAGATTATTTGAAGCATCCTTATTTTGGACAACCACAGAAACATGGTCAGATCCAGGCTTTACTCCTAGTGATCCAGAATTTACTAAGTATGACATCTATAGTTTTTTAATTAGCGATCAGACAGCTTTATTTAATCCAACTGGTTTTGCAGTTGAGGACTTAGATTCCTTTTCAGGTATAAATATCCGCTGCATCAAAGAATAAACAACACGATTATGAAAAAATACACATTAGGCTTATTGGTTTTGCTGGGCTGCTCCGAGGTGGAGACACCCGCTCCCGTGGCTAGGGAGGTAAACTTCAGTGGAATTGAGGTTCAGGATTTCCAACTGGGGGGGGCAAACTCCCGGGTGATGGCGGAAGATTGGAAACATATCTTCGAGCGCTATGCCGAGCTGGAGATCACCAACGTGGCATCGGGACAGACATACACCTTGCCCTTTGACCCGAATGATTTTCAGCATCCCTACAACATCAACCTTCCGGAAGGGGAATATACCGCTACAACCGCCCAGGCAGGGGAAGGCATCATCCCCAATCTGCCATTTACTGCCGAGGAAAGCTTTATTGTAGGGGAGGAGCGGTTAAACCTGACATTGAATGCTGAAACCAGTTACGGGTTGGTCACTGTGAAAAATGAGTTTCTGGAAAGTGCAGCGCTTGTTGTGGGGGGCGAGAGGTACGAACTCGTTCGTACCTTGGACAGGGAGAATTATTTCCTTTATGCACCAGGAGGAACTACAGCAGAATTGCAGATCATCGACCACTTTGACCAAGATACGGTGAGGAGAGACCTTACTATTGGTGCTAGGGAGCATTATCACTTTTTCTTATTCATACCTGAGAATGGAAGGGTTGGGGGAGTGGAATTAGGAATGATGAATGAGAAATGAATGGTGAATTAAACTGATCAGGATGAAAAGAATTTATTACTCTCTGGCTATTATATTTCTCCTATTTTCCTGTCAGGGATTGGAGGAGGAAAAGCATTTGCCACAGGCTGAGGTGAGCTTTTCCACCCTTTCCCTTCAGCAGTTTAATACGCAATCCGAGCAGGCAAGAACGCAGGCTTCTGCTTGGAAGCATGTCTTTGCCGAGGAGGTGGAGATGCTGATCACCAACAATGAAAGCGGGGAGGCGTTTACCTTGGTTTTTGACCCTAATGACTTTTTTCTGCCTAAAGTTATTATGTTACCATTAGGTCAGTACACTTACAATATTGAAGCGGTAGATAACGAATTTTCTCATTACTTACCTGTAACTGCTTCTGGAAGTTTTGAAGTGAATGCCTTAAATGTGCATATTAATTTAAATGCGGAAACCACATATGGGCTGGTGTCAATTAGAAACAGAGACATAGATTCTGTAAGTCTTTCAGGTCAAAATCTACAATTGACAGAGAATGAGGAGTTTTATTATATTTATGTAAATACATCTGATGAACTTAATCTTAAGGTAAGATCAGAAAATGGAATTCGATTTAGAAGAAATTTCATAGTTAATAATTACACACACCGACATTTTTATCTGTTACCAATAGAGGGTAATACGAATTTTGTGCTGGAAATCGGGGACTTTGAATACCTTCCTGAAGGTATAGCTCTTGAGGAAATTGAAAATATAGTATATGATAGGGAAGGAAATAGATATCGGACAGTTCAGATTGGAAACCAAGTTTGGATGGCAGAGAATCTTCGTTCCACTACATATTGTAATGGTGATAGAATATATTATGAACCTAGATTTCAATTATGGGATAGAGAAAATGAAGGTATTTATAAGGATTATAAAGATTATGTGAGCAATGTAGATGACTATGGCTATATCTATAATGGGTATGCAGCAGCGGATACAAGAAATCCCTGCCCATGCGGTTGGCGTGTACCAACTAAAGAGGATTTTGAAGACTTAGCATCTTATATGACTAGGTTTAACCCCGATTCAGACCCATTAAAAGAAGCGGGATTCGATATTTGGGAGTCTCCAAATGTAGGAGCGACAAACGCTACTGGTTTATCACTTCGGCCAGGGGGCATACTTTTATGGTGGGGAGGTCCAGGAGATAGATTTGGTCGACGTAGAGAAAGGATTATAGGAAGATTTAATTTTGGAGCGCTTACTGGAATTCACTGGATTGGCACTACTGGAGCCTATTGGACACAAACTAGAGGTGTTTATGAAATATCACCTTCCCATCCACTTAATTTTGAAACACTTTACGCATTGGAGTTGGGATTTATGTTTGCGTCAGATGGGAGACCTCGTGTGCATGATGGCTCAATGATGGAAGGGATGTCTATTCGGTGTTTAAAAGATAATTAGACTATGAAGAGAGGTTTGACTATAATCACATTTTTATTTTTAATTGGTTGTAACTCTTTTGAGGAGTTTCATCCGACTGGAATGGTTTTGTTCACGGGTTTCTCAAAGCCTAAATTGCAAAACCCGACAAAAAATGCAAAGCTTGAGTCTACAGCATGGACCCATATTTTTCAAGATGAAGTTCAATTAACTATTATAAATCAACAGGATGGATCGGAGCTGCAACTACAATTCGATCCGAACGATTTTCGACAACCCTATGAAATTGATTTGCCTTATGGTGAATATAACTATAACACAGAACTTGTAGGAGGCGATTTTGAAGATTATTTACCATTTGAAGTTAACGGGCAGTTTGATGTGAATAATGCTAATAATGAAATAGTATTAGAAGGGGTCAGTAATTATAGTGTAATTACTTTTGAAGCTCAATTATTAGATTCAGTTTCGATAACAATAGGTAACTTGACAAAGGCTCTACCTAAAACAAAAGATGGTAAATTTTATTATCAATATATTCGAGAAGGACAAAATATCTTAATTCATGTGCAAGAAAAGTTTGATGGGAAAATATTTTCTAAGTCTTTAGATATTGACGCTTTAAAACACTACCATTTCGTCTTGGAGGTTTCCACGGAAGGAAATTTAAATATTATTAATATTGTATTATCTGAATTCGACTTTGAAGAGGAAGTGTTAGATACTAGTATTATAAATAATATTGTTGTTGATATTGAAGGGAATGTTTACAAAGTTATAAAAATTGGCAACCAAATTTGGATGGGCGAAAATCTACGTTCCTCAACATTTTGCAATGGTGACAAATTAGAGGAAATTGGTATGCCCACCGAGGAATGGTTTACCGGTATCACAATTCCTGCATCATGGTCTATAGATAATGATGATACGTATGATTATCCTTATGGTAAACTCTATAATAATGCTGCGGCTGAAGATGAACGTAACATATGTCCTTGTGATTGGGAAATTCCAAATGATGATGATTGGAATGAATTAATTTCTTATTTAGGGGGTAATGAAGTAGCAGGACATAAATTGCGGTCTACAAAAGAAAATTATTGGAGAGAGCAAAATTATTTTCTTGCAACAAATGAAAGTGGTTTTGATGCGTTACCAACTGGTTATATAATTTATTCAGGTCATGAATCTTATCTAGCGAATCATCCATGGTACTATTTCGGTTCTGAGACGATGTTTTATTCATCCTCTCAATCTGAGAGTGAATATCTCATATATAATCCATTAGGTAGGTTTACTTTAAATAGTGAGATATGGGGGTATGGAAGAGATAATCAATATTTTATATCAGCTTCCTCCATCCGCTGCATCAAAAAGAACTAACATTTATCACCCGATATGAAAAAAATTTTTTACTCACTGGCTATCATGTTTTTCCTCTACTCCTGTCAGGAGTTGGAGGAGGAAAAGCATTTGCCGCAGGCTGAGGTGAACTTTTCCACCCTTTCCCTTCAGCAGTTCAACACGCAATCCGAGCAGGCAAGAACGCAGGCTTCTGCTTGGGAGCATGTTTTTGCCGAGGAGGTGGAGATGCTGATCACCAACAATGAAAGCGGGGAGATATTTACATTGGTTTTTGACCCGAATGACTTTTTTCTGCCCAAAACCATCATGCTGCCTTACGGAGAATATACCTACATGGTGGAGTCGGCCGGGGAAGAGGAGGAATTTTCCAGCTATCTGCCTTTTACTGCCTCGGGATCCTTTTTAGTCAGTTCTCCAAACCTCAATATCAGTCTTAATGCGGAAACGACATTTGGGTTGGTTAGCGTGAAGAATGAGTTTGTGGAGTTCGCCACTCTTTCTAATCGGGATATGATGTTGACTCAGAATGGTGAATTTTATTTTCTTTACCTTCTCAATAGGCATGAGAGCCTTTTGCGCATCAGGGATGTAAACGATGATACTGCAGAATATGAGATTACCCTGGATCCTTATATGCACTTGCATTACTATTTATATTCAAGCGGGGGCAATACGGATTTTTTGGAACTCAGGGTGGGGGACTTTGAGTATATTCCAGAAGGCATAGCCTTGGACGATATTACTAATGTGGTTTATGACAATGATGGCAACCGCTATAGAACTGTAAACATTGGCAATCAGAACTGGATGGCAGAAAATCTCAGGTCAAGTACTTTTTGCAATGGAGATCCAATTCCCCATGTACCGGGAACAAGGGAAGATTGGAATGAGGTAGAGGAACCGATGTGGACCTATGTACATAACGATGAAAGCCTGAATTATCCCTTTGGTAAACTTTATAATGGATACGTGGCTATAGATGAAAGAAATCCCTGTCCCTGTGGGTATAGGGTGCCGACTATGGAGGACTTTCAGCAGCTCGTGGATTTTGTAGGGGGAGAAAATCATATTTTACTGGGCAGCCTTAAAGAGGCAGGATACAAAAACTGGATGGCTCCAAACATGAACGCAACCAATGCATCCGGGTTAGGATTAATAGGATCGGGCCTGTTTTTACCTGTGCCAGGCGGGGTGTACAGGGATGATAACAGGTATATAGAACAATATCCAACTGTTTTATTTGGATTTAATTTTTTCAGGATGACTGGGGCCCACTGGAGTCAAACTACTGCTGACTATGTGTCCTATAATGAGGAAGTGCTGTTCGAAAGCCTTTATTCACTTGAGCTAGGTTATGATGGAATTGGAAATTTATGGGTTCATGATGGTCCTAAACATGAAGGTTTATCCATTAGGTGTATAAAAGAAGAGGAGCTATGAAAAGGGTATTTATCATTTTAATCATAGTGATTGTGAGCTGCAATCCTTTTGAAGAGGAAAAGCCAATTGGTATGGTAGTTCTTAGGGGTTTAAACCTAAATAGCTTCGATCATCCTTCTCCAAATTCCCGAACCACATCATCGGAATGGGCCCATTTGTTTAGAGCCCAGGAAACGCTTGAATTTCAGAATTTGGCATCTGGCGAAATAAGCTATTTGGATTTTGACCCAAATAATTTCTCCCAAGCCTACCAGCTGCAATTGCCCCAAGGAGAATATTCTTTTCAATTAAATGCCGATGGAGAGATTTGGGAGGATTATCTCCCTTTTACAATTAATGGTCAATTTGTGCTAGGTAATGAGGACAATGACATAATACTGGAAGGCGATACTGATTACGCCCTACTTACCATTAGCGCGGAGCTGGCAGAGTCCGTATTGATTCGAAATGGCGATTCAAATAAGGAACTGCCCTTATCAGCAGATAGCAAATACTTTTACCAGTATGTGCGTAGTGATCAAACTATCGAACTGGAAGTTACTGAAAGGTATGAAAGTTCGATTTTAAGTGAGCAGTTAGAGGTGCAGGGTAATATTCATTATCATTTTACATTAAGCTATCCTGAGGCAGGTAATGTCAATTTTCTCGAGCTGATCATGCGCGATTTTGATTATGAGGATTTCGGGCGGGAAGTAGAAAGACCATTCAATTCAATCGTAAGGGATGTTGAAGGAAATGTATATAAGGTGGTCAAAATAGGCAACCAAATCTGGATGGCTGAAAATCTTCGCAGCTCGACCTTTTGTAATGGGGATGAGTTGAGGAAAAAAGACAGATTGCCAGACAGAAACCCTGGTGATCCATTCGTTCAGAGGGACCACTCTGGGCCAGCCTATTTTCATGTTGATTACAATCCTGATAATGATGAGCCATTTGGCCTCCTTTATAATGACTGGGTAGTTATAGATGAAAGGGGAGTTTGTCCATGCGATTGGGATATACCCACGCAAGAAGATTGGGAAGAGTTGATTAGTTTTTTAGGAGGAGAAGTTGAGGCTGGAGGGAAAATGAAAAATTCAAGTGGTGATTACTGGTTGCCTCCCTTCAGCGATGGTGCAACTAACTCTAGCAGATTTAATGCAATTGGAACCGGATATTTTATGGAATATCCTGTAGACCCTTTTTACCAGCGCTCTTTCTATAATGTTTTTGAAACTGCATCGTGGTGGTCCAGTACCTTGGGAGAACCTACTAGTGCAAACGAGGTGCAACCCGTATTTGTATCCATGCGTGAGCAAGTTACTTTTTCTTCTTCCAATTTAGATGAGTTTTTTGATTACCGCTCCATCCGCTGCATCAAGAAAAACTAACCGTTTTCAAACGCCTCCTCCAGCTCTGCCATCACGAGCCTTTTCATCTTGAACATGCAGGCGGAAAGGCGCTCTTTGGCTTCCTGCTCGTTGCTTTTGAACAGTTCCATCATTCGGCGGGGGATTACCTGCCAGGAGACGCCAAATTTGTCCTTTAGCCAACCGCAGGGTTGCTCCTCACCGTCTTGGGACAAGCTATTCCAATAATGGTCCACCTCCGCTTGATCCTCGCACAGAATCACAAAGGAAATCCCCTCCGTAAAAGAATAGTCTTGGGGAACCCCACTGTCCATAGCCATGATTTGCTTTCCTAAAAGGCTAAACTGGGCATGCATCACATTCCCGGCGTTGCCGTCCTGGTCCTCGGCTGGGTACTGCAGTATGCCCAAGACATCTGATTCGGGAAAAATGGCAGTATAAAACTCAATGGCCGGAGCTGCTTGGCCGGGTTGGGTATGAGGGAATAAAAATGTGGGCACAACCTTTTGATGTTGCACATCTTCCATGTTGCCCAATGAAAGTTGCCAGGAAACTCCAAATCGGTCCTGTACCCAGCCGTATTTTGGACTCCAATCGTATTTTTGCAAGGGCATGAGTATGCTTCCCTGGTTTGCCAAGGCCGCCCAGACCCTATCCAATTCTTCCTCGTGCTCATAAGTGATATAAAAGGAAATGGAGGGATTAGGGGAAAAGATATCTCCACCATTCAATGCGATAAAATGGTGGTCGTAGATTTGAAAATCCACAGAAAGCACAGTGCCTTCCTCCTGGCCATGCTGTTCCTTGCCGGCTTTTCCGTATCGCAGGAGATGGTTAACTTTACCCTCTTGGAAGGTTTCGATATAAAAGTTTGCAGCTTCTTCAGCATGACCTGCACACCAGATGCAATTGCTTATTTTTGATAGGTTGGCTTCCATAAGGCATTGAGGTTAAGGTTAATAAATTTACGAAATTAGGATGGAAAGACAGGGAAAAAAATCAGCAAATTATGACCCGGTGGCCCTTATCTATGATGGGCTTGCTGCCCTGGTATTTCTGGGCGCCATCAGAAGATCCCAAAGAAGCGTGCTTAACCATATACCTGATCATACCCATATCCTGATAGTGGGAGGGGGTACAGGCTGGATCCTTCAGGATATTGCCTGGCTACAAAGAAAGGATCTTAAAGTAACCTTTGTGGATCATTCCGAATTGATGATTAGGAAAGCTAAAAAGCAGGTTTATCAAGGGTTAGAAGTCGAATTCGTACAGCAATCTGTTCAGGACTTGATTTTAAGTAAAACCTACGATGTGGTCCTGACCCCATTTTTCTTTGACAACCTTACCGCTAAAGAAGCAAATGAGGCTTTCTCTAATATTAATCAATCCTTAAAACCCCAAGGCATATGGCTTCATGTGGATTTTGAGAATAGCCGCTTTTGGCACCGTGCTTTTCTGGGGCTTATGTATAAATATTTCAGCCTCCTGTGTAACGTCCAAACATCCAGTTTGCCGCCAATGGCACGATATTTTGATGAGAGCGGTTTTGAGGCAATTTCAAATAAGGGCTTTTTTAAAGGATTCATTTCAGCCAGAGTTTACAAAAAATTAAGTACCAGTTTTTCCTAATCCTTTTTAGATTCAGCTTGATGTTAGTATTTTAGATTACGATTATCCGCAATGTTGCCAGTTGGCTCTTTTCCTTTGAGTATTGGGACGGAAGACCGAAGTGGTCTTTAATTTAACTTTCAGCCATATTTCCATTAGTTACCGGTGCTTATTGGCAAAAAAGCGGATACACACATTTAAGTTTTTTACACCAAAATATCCCTGAAGTGAAATCCAAACTACCCAACATAGGGCAGACCATTTTTACGGTCATGAGTCAATTGGCCCAAAATGAGAAGGCTATAAACTTATCCCAAGGCTTTCCTGGTTTTGATTGTGACTCCGAGCTCCAAAAGCTGGTTTCCCATTTTATGCAAAAAGGACATAACCAATATGCCCCTATGTCAGGGATGCCAAAGCTACGGGAGGCAATAGCCGAGAAAACCAGAAAAACGCTTTCTATCAATGTCGACCCAGATTCAGAAATTACCGTTACCTCTGGTGCCACGGAGGCATTGTTTGCCGCCATTACGGCTACGGTTCATGCTGGTGATGAGGTAATTGTTTTCGAGCCGGCATATGATAGCTATCAGCCGGCTATTGAACTCAGTGGAGGAATTCCAGTTTTTATCCCCCTCACCATGCCGGATTTCTCTATAGACTGGGACCTTGTGAAAAGCAAGGTAAGTGACAAGGCACGGCTAATCATCATCAATACGCCGCATAACCCCAGCGGATATGTCTGGACTTCTGATGATTTGGCCCAACTGGCTGCGATTGTGGAGGATAAATGCATTTACATCCTCAGCGATGAAGTGTATGAGCATATTGTGTTTGATGGGAGAAAACACCTGAGTCTGCTGTCTCATCCCCAGTTGAGAAAAAAGTCATTTGTCTGCAGTTCCTTTGGGAAAACCTTCCATATCACGGGGTGGAAAATAGGGTACTGCATTGCTCCCAAAGCGTTAACGGTTGAATTACGAAAAGTCCATCAATACCTTACCTTTAGCACCTCCACACCCATGCAATTGGCCATTGCGGAATATTTGGAAGAAGAAAGCCGATATCTTAAACTATCAGCATTTTACCAACAGAAAAGGGACCTATTTTGTGAAGGGTTAAAATCCACGCCATTCAAGTTCTTTCCCGCACAGGGAAGCTTTTTCCAATTGGTAGAATATGGGCATCTGACCGATTGTTCTGATCTTGACCTGGCTGTAAGACTAACCAAGGAAAACAAGGTGGCCAGTATTCCCATTTCGGTATTTTATTCTGGAAATCAAGACCCTAAGATGTTGAGGTTCTGTTTTGCCAAACGGGATGAAGAGCTATTACAGGCTTTGGATAGATTGCAAAAGGCAAATATTTAACCGATGGTTAAGTTTATTGGGTTCGGGTTAAAACTGCCAAAATAGTAGTCTATTAGCCAAATCGGCTTATCTTTGCTTAAGTCAAACCTATAACTCAATATGAACAAACAATTTTATCTAACCCTGTTTTTGTGCCTATTTGGATGTCTGGTCCAGGCACAAACCCTCAAATCTCCCAATGGGGATTTCACCCTTGAGGTGGAACTCAGAGAGGGGAGACCTTATTACAAACTTGATTACAAAGGCAAGGCAGTAATTAAGCCCAGCGGCATGGGCTTCGAATTGAAAGATCAAGCCGACATGATGGATGGTTTCGAGATTCTAAACGAAGAGACCAGCTCCAATGATGACAGCTGGGAGCCTCTTTGGGGAGAGTACAAGGAAATCCAGAACAAGTATAACGAACTACTACTGACTCTGGGTCAGCAGGGGGAAGAGGACAGAAAGCTTCACATCCGCTTCCGTCTATTTGATGATGGCCTTGGTTTCCGCTATGAATTTCCAAAGCAGGAAAATCTCAATTATTTCATCATCACGGAAGAGCATACCGAATTTCATTTAGCCGGCGACCATAAGGCCTTCTGGATTCCGGGTGATTACGACACCAACGAATACTTCTATACCACATCCAAATTGTCAGAAGTGGATGGGAAAATGGAAAAAGCCACCCATACAGTCCATGCCCAGCATCCCATTGAAACCCTGGCCGTTCAGACACCTCTGATGCTGAAAAGCGACAATGGACTGTATATCAATATTCACGAAGCTGCCCTGATCAATTATCCGGCTATGCAGCTCAACCTCGATCCTTCAGATTTTAAGTTGAGTTCCCATCTCGTTCCCGATGCGGTGGGCAACAAGGGTTACCTTCAAACAGAGGCTTTAACCCCTTGGAGAACAGTCATTGTAAGTGATAAAGCTACCGACATTCTTGCCAGTACTTTAATCCTGAATCTAAATGAGCCTACCGCTTATGAAGATGTATCCTGGATCAAGCCGGTCAAATATATCGGCATGTGGTGGGAATTGTTTGTTCCTCAAGGCAAGACTTGGGCATACAGTGATGCCACTAACTTGAAGCTGGAGGATGATTTCTCCCAATTGGAACCAAGCGGCAGACATGGGGCTACCAATGAAAATGTGAAAATGTATCTGGACTTTGCCGCCGAACATGGATTTGACGCCGTTCTGGTTGAAGGCTGGAATATTGGCTGGGAGGACTGGTTTGGTGAGTGGAAGGAAGATGTATTTGACTTTGTCACCCCTTACCCTGATTTTGATGTGGAGGAAATGCAGCAATACGCGGAGTCCAAAGGTGTGCGCCTCATGATGCATCACGAAACTTCTGGATCTGTTTCCAATTACGAAAGAAGGTTGGATAGGGCGTTTCAGTTTATGCAGGATCATGGCTACAATTCCGTTAAGACCGGATATGTGGGCAAAATCATCCCGCGAGGTGAGCACCATGACGGGCAGTGGATGGTCAATCATTACATCCACGTGGCCAGACGTGCGGCCGATTATGGTATCATGATCAATAGCCATGAGGCGGTAAGGCCTACGGGTCTTCACAGGACTTTCCCAAACTGGCTTGCTCAGGAATCAGCCAGAGGGACGGAGTTTGAGGCTATGGGCGGATTGACGCCGGAGCATACCACCATTTTACCTTTTACCCGCATGATGGGTGGCCCTATGGATTACACGCCAGGCATCTTCCAAACGGACTTGTCCTATTACGATGAGAATAGCGACGGTAGGGTTAATACTACCTTGGTGAAGCAATTGGCTTATTATGTGACGATCTACTCACCGCTTCAGATGGCTGCGGATCTTCCTAGCAATTATGAGAGATTTTTGGATGCTTTCCAGTTTATCAAGGATGTGGCCTTGGATTGGGACGAAACGCACTTTCTGGAAGCTGAGCCGGGTGATTATGTTACTATTGCCAGAAAGGCAAAAGGTAAGGACGAGTGGTTCATCGGCAGTGTAACCGACGAAAACGAAAGAGAAGCCACGGTAGATTTTAGTTTCTTACCGCAAGGCAGAACTTTCACCGCTACAATCTATGCCGATGGGGATGATGCCAGCTACGATGAAAACCCACAAAGCTATACCATCACCGAAATGGAGGTGACTTCTGAAACGACCTTGACGCAGAAAGTTGCGCGTGGAGGGGGATTGGCGATAAGTGTGAAGTAGGATTTAAGGAAATAAAAAAATATTAGAAATAGGAAATTAGAAAAAAGGCTCCGATTTAGAATCGGAGCCTTTTTTTTAAGGTACAAAGTACGCCATGGTGTTCTTCCGTTAACTGCCATTCATCCTTTAAACGTGACTGGCTACACCCTTCTCTCAATCAAATTTTCAGAAGTAAGATTTAACACCTCCTGCACTACCGGGAGATCGGCATCAGCCCAATCCATTGATTCCAGTTCTTCAGGAAGGAGCCATTTGAAATCAATATGTTCTTGGAGTTGAATGGCGCCCGATAGATGGGTGACCAGATAGGGGATGAGCTCAATGGGATTGCGCTCATAGTTGCATTGAACAGGAGTCAGCCTTTGGTCAAGTTTTACCTTGATCTCAAGCTCTTCTTGGATTTCCCGAAGAAGACAGTCTGTTTCGGATTCTCCGTTCTCGATTTTTCCGCCAGGAAATTCCCACTTTAAAGGATTGCTCTGGGTAGCATTCCTTTGCACTGCCAGTATCAGTCCGTTTTTGATGATAACGGCACAGGTGACTTTAATCATAGAAAAGTAGTTGCTGTAGATTTTTAATTCCGTGTGTAAGCCTTATAGTTTTCCTTGGATTCAAAATACAAGACGCCGTCATTGGGATGGGTGGGGTCGAGTACGATAAATGCCTTTGCTTTGTCTACCTCCGCACCGGTATGGGGATCTTCGGCCACCAATACACTGGGATCTTTTTTGATGGTATTGACGCACATTTCGCAGCAGCCGTAATAAGTCTTTTCGCCCACTTCCACTGGGAACTGCAATTCCTTCATGTAGGCGTTGTTTACCATGCAAACTTTGTCTCGCTGGAGGCTCACAATACCTTCCTTTTTTTCCGGAGCGGTTTCCACCTGATTACCGATGGAGGTTGGGAGACCCGAATAATTGGTGAAGATGACTTCAGGTTCTGGGGAACCTGCCATTACGATGACATCGCGCTTTCTTTCAGTCGAACAGGCAGCCAATATCAATAAGGATAAGCTGGCCGCCAAGAGGGAACCTGTTTTCATGCTGTTTCAATTACAATGGGCCGTAGCATTTGCTGGGAAACTACGATTAATAAGGGATACCAATTTATAACGAAGTCGAGGGCCTGTCATTGCCAACGCTCGTCATTAGGATTTCCCGGTTTTTTAGCAAACTGCAGTTTAATGCTGTTTAAGTTCTTTTTTGGGATTTGAAAGATGTTAAATTTTATTGAAAATTTTTCAATAGGGATGAATAACTACTTTTTTTTCTCTCAAATCAGCCCCAAAAGTAAAAATTGTTTGTCATTTGGGCAAATTTTTAATTTGGACCCGTTGCAGTAAATGCTTTCAAAAGGAAATCGAAAGGTGGTGATGAAGGGAAAAATGTGATTAATTAATCAATGGACTACCATGGAAGGCCGTTGAGGTTGATTTCTTGGTAGTGGGAGATTCTGCTTTTGGGCATGAGCATGACATTGCTTGACCATTGGATGGGACCTATCTCAGGCTGCTCCACGATGAGGTTTCCGGGAAATTTATGCCATCCCAGCTTTTTGTAAAAATCAACCAGTTCATCTCCACAAAGCAGAAGTCCAAACTCGGCCTTTAAGGTGTTAAATATGAAATCCCGGGTATGTTTCAATGTTCTGGAGGCAAATCCCTTTCCTTGATAATCCGGGTGGGTGATTACATTGTTGATTCCGGCCACAAATATCTGCGTATTGTCAAAATTGACCTTCCTTTCCACCACATTATAATACATCGCAATATCAGAATCCTGACGATTCATGATCACCCAATGGGGTGTGGACCAAGTGGTGTTTTTGACAATCTGTACTCCAGCAAAAGCCACCTTGGCCATTTGCTCCAACTCCATCTTGACTTCATCATTTATATCTGAATATTTTTTGATTTCTATCATGAGACGAAGGTAGGTAAATATGGTTTACTATTGCAGTTTTTTAAAAATATTTAATATTAATTTAAATAAAAAAAGAAAATATTGAAAAATATGGGTTTGTTAGCACTTGGTCACGATTCCCATAATGATGCCAATTCTTTTGATTAGACGGTTATCTGGCTGATTATTTCTATTAAATGAAGCATATGGGGCACATTGTAAAAAATCACATTATTTTCTTAATTTAAGGGCCATGTTTAGCACCACTCGTAGATTTTTAAGCCAGTTTTACAAGGATTCAGATTTTTTAAAAGCTTTGATTACCAGTTTTGGGATGGTGGTCCCGATTGTAATCGGAATTAACTTTGATGTATTGCCCTATACGCTGAGTATGGCCATCGGGGTGCTGCTTTCGGCGGGTAGCGATGTGCCGGGAAGCAAGAGGCACAAGAATTTTGGGATACTTTCCGCCACGGCCACCGTCACCTTGGTAAGTGTGCTTATCGGGTTGGCCATGTCCAACCAATGGCTGCTCATACCACTTTTGGCGGTAGTGATCTTTGCCGTCTCCATCATATCGGTTTATGGTTTTCGGGCCTCCTTGGTGTCCTTTGCGGGACTGATGACCATTGTTTTCAGCTTTGCCCATCCGCATTTTGGGGTGGATGTCTTTATTCATGGGGGGATGTTTGCCACCGGAGGCCTCTGGTATCTGTTCCTTTCCAACCTATTTCACCCCCTAAGTGAAAAAAGGCAGACGGTCAACTTGCTTGCCGACTGCATGAACCTGACCGGGCAACTGCTCGGACTCAAAGGGGAACTTCTGCTATCACCCAAGGAGAATGAAACCCAGGAAAAACAGATTTTAGGCCTGCAGGTCAAAATAAACGAAGAGCATGAAGCGCTGAGATCGGTTCTTTTGAGCGAAAGAGAAAAATCCGGTACGTCCAATTACAGGAGAAAGCAGCTGCTCATCCTCATTGAACTGATCGACATGCTGGAGCTATCGGTGGCCAATCCGGTGAATCAGCAGAAAATACAGGAACTCTTCTCTGGAAACCCTAACCAACTGGCCACTTTCCAAAAGGTGCTGACCGCATTATCAGCCCGGATGTCGCGTGCCTGCTCCTTTATGCAGCGGGAAAAGTCTTTTGGGCAGGCTCCAGATTGGGAGGCCATGCTTGAGGCCTGTAATCAGGAAATCAAAACCTATGTCAATTCGGTGGGTCTTCCCAAAGCCAGGGAAGGGGCATTATTGATGCATAATTTGATTGATTATCTGGAAAAACTCATTGACAAGGTGCAGGCCATGGAAAGGGTGTTGCTTGATCTGGAAACGGACAAACAGTCTCTGGATCCTACCACCCAGCATAAATTCATCACCCAGCAGGATTACGATGTCCGTATCTTGAAGGAAAACCTGAACTTTAAATCTCCGATTTTCCGCCATGCCGCAAGGTTAACGGTGGCCATGCTGCTGGGTTATGTGCTGGGGATGATCTTTCCGGTCCAGAATGCCTATTGGATCATTTTGACGGTGGTGGTAATCATGCGCCCGGGTTACACCCTTACCAAGGAGCGCTCCAAGCAGCGGCTTTACGGAACCCTGATAGGGGCAGGGGTGGCTGGGATAATGGTTTTTCTAATACATAATACAGTATTTTTTGCCATACTGGCTTTGCTAAGTCTTGTGCTGGCCCTGAGCTTTATGCAAAAGAATTACAAGACCTCATCCATTTTCATTACAACCGGTGTGGTTTTCCTTTATGTGCTGATCGAGCCCAATGCTTTTGAGGTGATTGGTTTCAGGATCATTGATACCCTTACCGGTGCGGCCATAGCCATGTTTTCCATTCTCTTTATTTGGCCATCCTGGGAGTCTACCCATGTGAAGTTTGGTATTCTAACGGCGCTTAAATCCAACCTGAGTTACCTACAGCAGATTCGGGACCTTTATGAGGACAAGGCCAACATGACCAACTACAAACTGGCCCGGAAACAGGCTTTTCTGGCCATGGGGAATCTGAATGCGGCTTTCCAGCGCATGAGTCAGGAACCCAAAGCCAGGCAGCTGGATGGCATACAGATGTACAAAGTGGTGGGGTTAAACCACACCTTGTTGGCCGCCTCAGCCGCTTTGGGAACCTTTATCAAGGACAACAAGAATAATCTTCCGGACTTTTCTTTTGACAAAGCTTTACTTAACATTGAGGAAAATTTACAGGACGCCATACATATGATCGAAAAAGGGGATATCAAGGCAGACCAAACAAAGGAGGATGTCATGCCTCAGGTGCTCGGAGAACTGGAAGATCAGTATGCTGGGCTCAGCAGGATCAGAGACAAGGAACTGGAGCAGGAGTCGGATAGGCCCATTGCGCCGACCATGCTCAAGGGACTGCAGACCACCAGGCTCATTTCTGATCAGCTCAAATGGATGACCACCATCTCCCAAAACTTGAGAAATACCATTAAATATACCTTGACATAGTGTTTTCACGTTTACGCATCGGTGGTAATTGGTCCCCTCGGCTTTCGGTCTCCCGTCTTCTGTCTTTAAAAATTTAACACCTACAAATAAATGAACCCCAAATCTTTCCCTCTTAGGCTTCTCTATTCGGTACTAGCAGTGGCAATCCTTATTGTAATTGTCAAAAGCTGCGGGTATGATGCCCTTCGAAAAGACTTTTCTGATCGCTTTAAAAAGGATATGGCTACCCTACAGCAGGAAAGCTCTCCCTATGAAGATATCAACCTATTGAATCCGGCCATGATTTCGGCCATTTATGAGGATGACGAGGAGTTCGTGTTGCCTAAGTGGGGCAATAGAAATAAGGTTGATGCCATGATACAGGCCATCCGTGAGTCCGAGAACGACGGATTGCGACCAGAGGATTATCATTTAGCAGCAATAGATTCACTGACAGCCAAGGTTTTTGACCAAAAGGAAGTTGAACTGGAGGATGAAATCAAGCTTGAATTGCTGCTAACGGATGCCTACTTGTTACTTTCCACGCACTTGTCCCAGGGGAAGACCGACAGGGAGACCATAGACCCTACATGGAGGGCAGCAGGCAGGGAAGCCAGGCCGGAGTTGGCTGCTTTTGTGGATAGTACCATTGTGAACGATAACGTTTTGGAAAGCCTAAAAAGCCTCACCCCCAAACACCGAGAATATATAAACCTGAAAAGGGGGTTGAAAAAATACCGTGAATTTGCCCGGCAAGGGGGCTGGCAGAAGGTGAACTTTACGGCCACCAAGTTGGAAAAAGGGATGAGGCATCCTGATGTATCCCTATTAAAAGAAAGGTTAAATATAGAGAGTGAAAGTGCTGATAACGAGGGTGATGATCTGTTTGACCTAAAGTTAGAACAGAAGGTTAAAAGCTTCCAGGAACTGAACGGCTTGACGCCGGATGGGGTAATCGGCAGGGGGACTATGGAAGCCCTCAATATTCCGGTGGAAGACCGCATTGCCAACATCGAGGCCAACTTGGAAAGATGGAGATGGTTGAGTGATGATTTGGGCAAGCGCTATGTGAAAGTGAACATCGCCAACTTTGAAATGCAGGTGGTGGAAAGCGACAGCATCGTCTTCACCAGTCGGGCCATAGTGGGAAAGCATTACAGACAGACACCTGTATTCAGTGCCAGGATGAACCATTTGGTATTTGCTCCGACTTGGACGGTTCCACCTACGATATTGTGGAATGATGTGATACCAGCGGTGAAAAAAGATCCCGGATATTTAAGTTCCAAAAACATGCAGGTTTTGACCCGTGAGGGCAAGGTGGTGGACGCAAAGTCAATAGACTGGAAAAACGTCACGCGCAGCAATTTCCCCTACATGATCCGCCAATCCCCGGGAAAGGACAATGCATTGGGCAATGTGAAATTCATGTTTCCCAACCAAAACAATGTCTACATCCACGACACACCCACCAGGAACCTTTTTGTGCATACCGACCGCAGTTTCAGTTCGGGATGCATCCGGATAAGTAAGCCGATGGAGTTTGCGCAATACCTGCTTCAGGACAAGCCCGAATGGACTTTGGATCAGATGAACCGCGTGATTGCCCAAGGTAAGGAGCGGACGGTCTTCATCACCGACCCGATCCAGGTTCACCTGCTCTACATGACTGCCTGGGCCGAATCGGATGGCACCGTCCATTTCCGCAAAGACATCTACTCCCGCGATCAGCCATTGCTCAATGCCTTAAAGCAAGCGCCTCCGAGGAAAGGGGTGCTTTAATTGCGTGGTTCTCCGTCCTAATGCGCTCCGCTGTTCGGACTGTTGTCCCGGCCTGCTTCGCAGACCTGGGTTGTCAGGGTTATCATTGTTCTATTCTCGCGCCCAGCAGGACATTATTGCCGTACATACCGCACCTCAGCCGTTCCAAGACGCAGCCGGAGACGAATAACGTGAGCCCACCCCCCCCCTAAACTTCTAACCCTTCCCGCTGTGCGCAGCACCCAGCGGGAAATAAACTTCTAAACTCCTATATTTACACCTGTAATCAAACAAACCCAAACGATGAGTAAGAGAACAATTTTTACCCCCAAGGTGATGCGGATGCTGGCCTTGGTGGCGGTGATGGGCGCTTCGGAGCCGCTGATGGCGCAAACCCAGAATCAAACTCAGAAAGAGATGCAAAAAACTGCAACAGACCAGAATGTCCTTCTGGCCGAATTTCAGGGACCCTATGGCGGGGTGCCGGCCTTTGACCAGATGGAGCTTGACAAGTTGAAACCAGCCCTGGAAAAAGGCATGGAGCTTCATCTGCAAGAGATCGAAAAGATTGCCAACAATCCGGAAGAACCGACTTTTGAAAACACTATTGAAGAAATGGAAAGGGCTGGAAAGCCACTTCAGCGGGCTTTCGTGTATTACGGGATCTGGAGCAGCAACGTTTCCACACCGGAATTCAGAGCCATCCAAGCGGAAATGTCTCCAAAAATATCGGCTTATTCCTCTAAAATCTCCCAAAACGAGAAGCTTTTTGACAGGATCAAGACGGTTTTTGAAAACTCCAGGGATAACCCACTTCCTGCTGACCAACAAAGAGTAGTGGATCTGATTTACACCAACTTTGCCATGGAAGGCGCCGAACTGGATGCTGATGCCAAGAAGCGATATGCCGAGATCAACATGGAGCTTTCAAAGCTTTACACCAAATTCTCCAGCAACGTGCTGGCCGATGAGGAAAACTACGTAGTGTTTTTGGAAGAAGACCAGATTGGAGGACTTCCCAATTCCCTTGTCAGAGCCGCCGCAAAAGCTGCTGAGGACAGGGGCCAAAAAGGTAAATATGCCATTACCAACACCCGGTCTTCCATGGATCCTTTTTTGACGTATTCGGATGAAAGGGAGCTTAGGGAGAAAGTTTGGAGAAACTATTATTCCAGAGGGGACAACCAAGATGAGTACGACAACAACGACATCATCGCCGAAATCCTAAAACTGCGACAAGAGAGGGTAGCCCTCATGGGTTATGATAATTATGCCGAATGGAGACTGCAGGATAGGATGGCCAAAACTCCGGAAGCGGCCATGGACCTGATGATGGCCGTATGGCCAGCGGCTTTGGCCAGAGTAGAGGAGGAGGTAGCCGATATGCAGGCCATAGCTGACAGGGAAGGTGCTGGAATCACCATCGAACCCTGGGATTACCGCTACTATGCAGAAAAGGTAAGAAAAGAAAAATACGATTTGGACAGTGATGAGGTAAAGCAATACCTGCAACTGGACAACCTGACAGATGCCTTGTTTTACACAGCAAGAGAAGTTTTTGGATTTGAATTTGAGCCTGTACCGGAAGGTTCAGTACCTGTATTTCATGAGGATGTGAAAGTATGGGAAGTGAGTAACAAAGACGGGGAGCACATTGGGCTTTGGTATTTGGATCCATTTGCGCGTCAGGGCAAGCGATCAGGTGCATGGGCTACTACCTACAGAAGCCACACCACCTTTGACGGCAAGAAAACGGTGCTTTCCTCCAACAACTCCAACTTCGTGAAGGCCGCTCCAGGTGAGCCGGTATTGATCTCTTGGGATGATGCCAAAACCTTCTTCCACGAGTTTGGCCATGCCTTACACTTCTTGGCTGCCGACGTGAAATACCCAACCCTGAATTCAGGAGTTAGGGATTACACGGAGTTCCAGTCCCAATTGTTGGAGAGATGGCTTTCCACAGATGAGGTGATCGAAAGGTTCTTGGTGCATCAGGAAACAGGCGAGTCCATGCCTCAAGAACTGGTGGAGAAAATCAAAAACGCCGCTACTTTCAATCAGGGTTTTGCGACTACCGAGTTTTTGGGTTCCGCCCTTATGGATATGAAATACCATACCACAGATCCCGAGGGAATCGATCCCAGGGAGTTTGAGAAGGAAACCCTAAAGGAACTGGGTATGCCGGATCAGATCGTGATGCGTCACCGTTCCCCTCACTTCGGACACGTGTTCTCCAGTGAAGGATATGCGACAGCCTATTATGGTTATCTATGGGCTGATGTACTGACGTCAGATGCTGCCGAAGCCTTTTCGGAATCTCCAGGAGGTTTCTATGACAAAGATGTGGCGGCCAAATTGGTACAATTCCTATTTGCACCACGTAACGCCATGGACCCTGCAGAGGCCTACCGCAAATTCAGGGGCCGCGATGCCACCATCGACGCCCTTATGAGAGACAGGGGATTCCCGGTTCCACAGTAAGTTAGAAGTACGAGGTACGAAGTGAAGCAAATGGGTCACAAAGGACACAAAGTTTAAAAGAAGTTTCCCAAAGGCTGCTTCGCGGAGATGAATTGAAAGGCTTGCAAAAAGTGTCAAGTTAATTTAGGACGTAACAGCGATGTCCATTTCGTACTTCGTATTTCGTACCTCGTACTTATTTTTTAAACCATCCTTTCATTTTCTCCACTGAAAGCGCATACTTCTCCGTTCCTTTGTCGCTGAGGAAGTAGCCTATGGGTTTGAGGAAAGATACGTGGTCGCAGAAGATTTTGAACATGGCCACAAAGGGGACAATCAGGATCATTCCGGCCACACCCCAGAGCATGCTTCCCAGTATCAGGCTGAGAATGGTGACAAAGGGATTCAAGCTAAGGTATCCGCCCGTGATGTTGGGGGTAAGGATGTTGTTTTCCACAAACTGGATGACTATGAAGTATATCAGCACCCAGAAAGAATAACTGAGGCTATCCATGGCCAAAAAAGCATACGAAAGGGGCAAAACCGCTCCGATTAGGGTCCCGAAGTAGGGGATGAAATTAAACAGGGCTGCCATCACCCCAAAGAAGACGGGGTAGTCGATCCCTATAATCAAGAAGGCGCCCGTATGTAGAATAGAAAGGATAAAGACCACAATTACCAAACCCGTCATATACTTCTTAGCCACCAAGTTGACCTCTTTTAGAATGGTCTCCGTTTTTTCCCGTCGGTCACGGGATAGCTGAAGGATGACCTCATGGAATTTATCCCTGTAATAAAGGAGGAAAAAGATATACACAGGCATCAGGCCAGTTTGGACAATAATGTTGGTGGTGGTAGAAAAGGTCGACCTGAGCATGGCATCAGAGGTTTCGTACACACTTCTCACGTCTTTTTCCCAATCATCTATCCTGTCTTTAGAAATGCCAGTGGATTCGCTGAGATTGCGCTTGATGCTCTCCCAGTTTGTTTCCGCCTGGTTTTGGATGTCGGGGAGATCCTCGGCAAAAACGGAAACCTGGTGTGAGATAAAATTAAATGCCAACACCAACACTCCAATGCTGAACAGGATGGCTACCAGGTTGGCTAAGATCCTGGGAAGCCATTTTCTTTCCAGAAAACTCGCTAAGGGGAAAAGCATATAGGCCAGCAGAACGGCCAGCATGATGGGGATCAAAAAGCTTCGGGCCTCTTTCAAGGCAAATATGAGAACGATAAAAAATACTATAAATAGCGTTATTTTCTTTAAAAAAATATAGCGTCTGCCCATGGGTAATTCACTTTTAGGTTAAAAGAAAGGTATCTCTCTTCAGATACAACAAATTACCTGCCTTGGAGTTTGGAAACCGCTCTCAATGGGTGTAGGCGGTTGAGGAGTTTAGCATCCCGGTTGGCATAACTTCGTTATATGCCCTCCGGGATTGGTTAGGGGTTTAGGATGGATTGAAGGTAGACCCTAAGCTTTCTTTACAAATTCAGATTTCAGGGCCATGCTCCCGAATCCATCGATTTTGCAGTCGATGTTGTGGTCGGAGTTTACGAGGTGAATGTTTTTGACTTTGGTGCCGGCTTTGATGGGCCCAGAGGCACCCTTGACAGGAAGGTTTTTGATGACTACCACCGAGTCCCCATCCGCCAAAATATTGCCATTGGAATCTTTTACAACAAATTCATTTCCAGAAGTTTCTTTCTCAGGTTTCCATTCAAATGCGCACTCTGGGCAAACGAGTTTGTCCTCCATTTCATACGCATAAGGGCTGCTGCAGGCGGGGCAAGGGGGGATTTGTTCCATAGCGGGCAAAGATAAGCAGTCTTGGTGTTGAATAAAAACAGCTAAAAAATTAGGGCTGTAAAACCCATCGGTTCAAATGATTAAACAAAACGGTATAAAAATTGATTATTTAAGAGAAAACTATTTAACCACAAAATTAAAAAACAATAACCATGAAGATTATGAATAAAAATTTCAAATTGCTCGGAACGGCATTTGCCATGATGATTTTTGGAGGTACGGCTATAGCCCAGACCACCCCCGTGACCAACCAAGCGATGGTGCAGGAAGAAATTGAAGTAGATTACGAAGCCATCTTTGGGGATATAGAAAACACAGAAGAACATGATGTGTTGTCCCTTTTAAAGAAAGATGACAATTTCTCCATTTTTGTGGAATTGATCGAAAAATCACAAATTGACCTGAATGCGGCAGCCGAGGTGGCTGGCGGTGAACTTACCGTGTTTGCCCCAACCAATGAGGCATTCAAGCAGCTTACCAAGGAGCAATATACACAAATCACAGAACCTGAAGATTTGGCTGTACTTCAAAACATCACCAAGTCCCACGTGTTGACCAGAATAATCCATTCTGCCGATTTCCGTGAAAACCAGGTAATCGAAAATGCTGACGGTTTGGAAATCCCCGTAGCCACAGCTGGCGGTCAGGGAGTAGCCACACCTGCTGATGAGGTGATCGTAGGCGGTGCCAGAATTGTGAAGCCTGATGTGAAAGCCTCCAACGGCGTGATCCACGTTATGGACGGGGTAGTGACTCCTGAAGCTGGTGGAATGACTTCCGGATTTGGAGAGCAGTAAAGAAGACCGGAGACAGAAGACGGGAGACCAGAGAGGAAAGGCCTCTTCGCATTAAATAATTAGAAAAGTGTCAACGTCCACCCCGGATGATTCACACGCACCTTGGGCGGATTTAAGATTAAATAAATAAGAACCGCTTTCTTGGAGAGCGGTTTCTTTTTTACGATTACATCGTTATATAGGAAGTATGAGAGTTTATATTACAGCTATTGTGATTCTGATATTTACAGGTACATTAAAAGCCCAGGATGAAACCTCACCTGGTTTTTCGGATTATGTACCATATGTACCCACACCAAAGGAAGTGATGGAAGTGATTTTTGAATTGGCGGAGATTAAAGATGGGGATGTGCTCTATGATCTAGGATCGGGCGACGGACGGATTCCCATAGAGGCCAGCGTGAGGTATGGCATCCGGTCGGTGGGGGTGGAGATCGATGATGAACTTGTGAGAAGGGCCCGCGTAGGAGCCGAGCGCAAGGGTGTTGAAGAGTTGGTGACGATCATTCAGGGGGATTTGTTCCAGCAGGATTTTTCGGATGCCACGGTTTTGGTGCTTTACCTTTTCCCGGATATCAACGAAAAGCTCCTCCCCAAAATCCAACAGCTCCCCGCCGGCACCCGCATCATCTCCCACCGTTTCCCTATCGGCGATTGGACCCCCGATCAAACCAGGAAAGTGGAGATGGAGGATGGAAGGGTTCATGAGGTGTTTTTTTGGATAGTGAGGTAGGATATGTTGGGGTACTAGGTACTAGGTACCAAGTACAAGGTAACAGGCTGAAAAATGGTAATCAAGGAAACCTATTTTGATTAGATAGAAACCTTTTAGTTTTAACGGTAAGTTCACACAAACTCCCCAACATTCCACCTCCCTTTGGCCACCGGTTCGTATTCCTGGTACAGTTGTTGGTAAAACTCCACCACCACTACATAGACTTTTTGGGGATGGAGCAAGTCTGTGGTCGCCAGTTCCATTGAAAACCCTTCAAAAGGAATTTCAACAGGAAAGAAGTCGCTGGAGGCAGTTTTCTTGTCTTCGGAATCCGTTTCCACGTCAAATGAAATTGCGCGGAGGCTTATCCTGAAATGGGAGGTATTGGCAGGGACTTTCAACTGGCCTGGAGTATAAGATTGGAGGTGGAGATCTAGTTTGCCCCCTTCCTTCCGCACCTGATAATGGTGCTGAAATAAACCCTTCAAATTTGTCGCACCGTTAAGCCGCAGTCCTTCCAGCAAGGAGAGGTCTCCATGTGCCACTCTCCTGTTTCCCCTGCTGCTGACCGGGTCGGATTTTACGGTCTGGACCATAGATTTGCTTAACCGTTGCATAAACCTTGAATCGCAGACGGTATTTACGAAGGGATAAAGCGCCCCTCGGATAAGTTTGGCTGCTTTCAGGGCATTGGCAAATTCCGCATTGTTTTCCCTGGTGCGGGCAAACTTCCTGTCACCCATGATCCGCTCCTTACTAACGCCTTCTCTCTGCCGGACCTTATAACCTTCCTTGTCCTTGTAAAAATTGAGTTTACCGATATTCCCGGTCATTTCTATGATACTGCTTTGCTTAGCCATTTGATTTTAAGTTTAGTAGTGATTTTAAAAAAGGACACAGACCTGCCTGACTGCCAAAGTGAATAGCTGAGGCAGGCAGGATCACGCAGAGTTTAACACGGAATCTCTCAGAGTCCTTACCGCGGAAAAATTTTCTTAAAACATTTTTTTCCGCGAAGAAGCCTCGGTGTAACTCTGTGCTAAACTCTGTGCAACTCCGTGTCCCTTTAATTTTTCTCTTACACGACTCCCAAATACTCACTCCTCGCCACCTGATAGTGCTTGTTCGCCGGGTTTTGGCGGGTGAAGAAGGCGTAGGCATGGAGGGCGCCTTTGAACTTTGCGGCGTTTGCCACTACCAGTTCCTGCCGGCACATGGACCTTGGGTTGCCTTCCAGAAGGAAGAAAGGGGTATAGCTATCGGTATGGTAGAGCAGGAGGGAAACCTTGTCCCCGGCCCTGGCACTGCCCGAGCCCGTATTATTGTCCCATTCCAAGAGGACGGAGTAATCGTCCTTCCAGCTTAAGCGGCCGTTGTCCATCCCCGTGAGAGTACCGTCGCTGACTATGGTATTGGAAGGGGAGAGGATGGAGCTGTTTGTCGGAAAGGCATTTTTGCAGACCCTGCTCATTGCCTCGTTCCAGGGCGACCTTTTGCCGTTTCTGAAATTTACAAACCCATAATCCAGCACCGCTTTGATAGGAAGGGTAAAGGCATTTGCCTGCCTGAACTTTTCCCTGCGGTCCAGCTGGGATCTGGTGAGGTTGGACATGTCCGGAACCACGTACTTTCTAGCGTACAGTTTGCCGTGGATGCTGTAGTAAACCAGGTTGCCCATTTTTCCGTTGGGCATATGTTGATTTTTGTTTATGGATGCCATGTTTTTGCTTAGTTTTATAATTAGAAAATAATCAAAGAGAATCCTTCCGTATCCAAAATATAAGGCATAGCCAATTCTTCGGACACGTATTATTCCGTATTCAATGGTTAATAAAGCGTAATTGGAATTGTACTTGTAAGCCACCTTCTTCTCCTAAATTTACCAGCCCTACCGTATATCTAGAACACTGGCCTATAAAATAGGGAAAAAAGTTTATAAAACTAGTAAAAATCAATTTATCTCGCAAGCTTTTTGCGATATTTATTTTCAAATCGCTTGCTTTTGGTTTAAAAATGTCGTATATGTGTCCTTTTTTCGGTTTTACCCTTGCCTCCCTTTCCCTTTGGGATGAGGTAACCGTTGGGCATTTCAGAGACTGGGGGGAGGAATGGGGGAGGCAAAACCTGCCTGGAATCAGTGGGTAGTGACGGGGCTTTCAGTCTGCACCCAATAGGCCTTTACCCCTAGTGGGAGCGGAGAGGGTCCCCAGTGCAAGCGGAGTGGGTACACAGTGGGCAAGGCTAACCCATAGCTCGGGGATATGTCCGGGAAGGAAAGGGGATGCCTGGCCTGGAGGAGGAGTATTAGGCATGTATGGGGCATGGAGCGCTGAGCACTGAGCACGGAGAGGGGGAGCAGCCATGAAACCTTAATCTTTAAACTTTAAACCAGAATTGAGCATTGGGAGGTGAGCGCTGAGCACTGTGCATGGAGAGGGGGAGCCGCCCAAGTTAACCCCTTAATCTTTAAACTTTAAACTTCCCAAATAGCACGTTGAGCACTGCCAAAGGAATGGGTGGGCAGTGGGCAGGCATCAAGGCCATTAACCTTAACCCATAAAACCTTAAGCTTTTTCAATGTTTTGAGTAAAAATACCCTGATCACGGTATTGTGGGGGGAGGGGGAATGGGTTAGTTTTAGGGGGTAAATGAAAATTAGGGTACCATAGGTTAACCAAGCCAGCTGATTTGGAGAAATTAGTGTACTGGTGGGCTTATTTTAGTATTAGCGGTAACCCTATTCGACCAAACTTTAATTTCAAATGCTTACTAATGACAATCAGAGAGGTAGAATTGTAATTCTTTTCGGTGCTGGTGCGACTTTGTCTTGGAATTCCCCAAAAACATATGAGTTAACTACCCTGGTACGAAAGTCAGGGTTTAAAACAACAGATAATCAGACAACCATAACGGAATATCTATTCCAGGCACTACTCAAAAGCGGTTATTCTGAAAATGATATAAATTTTGAAACTATCATCAATTTGATTGAGGAGCTAACTGTTTATTATTCATGGTTTGATAGCGAAAAGAAACTTCCCTCACTAATTGGTTGCCTTTTGACCCCAAGGTTTGAAAAAGAAATATTCAACTTCTCTATAAAAGGAGGAGAGATAAAGCATGGTTATCAATTGCAAATACCAGCCGGTAAAGACTATGAGTTTTCAGATTTTGCTTACCATAATGAGACTCCACAACAGTTTTTCCTATTACATCTCCTAAGCGAAATACTTACAGATATAAGCGCAAGGATTTCAAAATATGCTTACCATACATCCGGGCATTCAGTTGTTGACGTCTCAAGTCCGATTAGTAATCAATTCTGTAAATGGATAGCATCCCTTTCTAAAAGAAGCGTACTCAGGATTTACACATTGAACTACGATAGAATTTTTAAGATATTATTGGAGAGAAATGGCGTTTCACTCTTTGAGGGTTTTGATTGTGGAGAAAATATTCCAGTCGGGGAGAGTTTAAGAGCAAATGTTCCTAAGATATTGAAAGACAATGATTGCAATTGCCACTACAATCTTCATGGTTCAGCTTACTGGGAAGTATTGAATTTGGATAAAAACCATTTGCCGAACCCAGAAATTGTTTTGACGTCGGGTCCAAATCTCCCTATCAATAACAATCCGGCTTCTTTCCAGGTTGAAAAAGGAAAGACGCTTTTAGTTACAAATATTATTACCGGTTACCAGAAAGTTCAGAAAACTAACATTACTCCTTACCGTCAAATGTATTCTGCGTTTGATGATGATTGCTGCTTCGCAGACGAGATCTTTATAATAGGTTATTCTTTTGGAGACGAGCATATAAATCAGAGTTTGAAAACCGCGATACGTTACAACCCTAAACTGAAAATAACGATTGTTGACCCGAGCTTTATCAAGAATAAAATGGACTTTCAGTTTGCAATTAAATTCTTCCCCTATAGGCAAGCAGGTAACTTAAATCCGAAGAAGGTTGCAGAAAATCTATATAGCTATTTTGATGGTGCATTTGTTGTTCACACCAAAACCTTTGAGGAATTTCTTGATACAGCATCCAACGGGCATATCGCTAATCGAGTAGACGGCCGTGAGCCATAAGCCCACGGTGCGC